>JAKAFQ010000793.1 GCA_021817875.1 Pseudomonadota bacterium | reverse complement strand
CCCGGCTGGCTTGGCTGGCAGAATGCCGGCTCTCTCATGCGCCCGTAGCTCAGCTGGATAGAGCACCTGGCTTCGAACCAGGTGGTCGGGAGTTCGAATCTCTCCGGGCGCGCCACCTAATTCTCACTAGATCAAGAAGTTAGATCGTCCTCCCTCAGCCTGTTCGGCGCCGAAGCCAGGTGCTTGCGTGAGTTTTGCGGGACTCTGTTGAGCAAACCTTCTCCGCAGCGTCGATCAAGTTGGTGAGTTCCGCCTGCGAGTAGTGCGTGGTGATGCGCCCGCTGCGATGCCCGAGCAGATCCTGGCGATCCTCGAAACTCACTCCGGCGGCCCTCAGGCGCCGTCCGAATGAGTGCTTCAGATCGTGGACCCGAACCCGTCGAAACCCTAGCGGTGCCTCGACCCCATGGCGCTGCTGCCAGTCGTCGGCTGCTCGTTCCCGTGCGGCCTTCCACGCGGTGTTGTTCATTCGATGTACGGGTGTTGGTGGCGACGCCTTCGCCCGTTGATGAACGAACACGTAGGTCGAATGGATACCGCGCTGGCTTTCGATCACGGACCGTGCGATGCGATTTAGCACGACCAAGCGCTCCTCACCGTTCTTGACGTGCTCTCCGGGGATGATGAAGACCGATGTGTCCAACTCGGGAACAGGAACTTCATATTCCCATCTGAGCTGACAGACCTCTTGTTCACGCAGTCCCGTGTTCACCTTGAAAAGTGCCATGCGAGCAAGGTGATCGGGAAGCCGTTGAAACAATAGCGCCTGTTCTTCGTCCGACAGCGGGTAGGGGCGGCGAGCATCGATCAACGGAAACAGCTTGATCTTTGCTGCTCTCTCCAGCCACGTCAGACCTCTCTCGTCCATCCACTCCGTCGCCGATAGATTCAAGATTCGACGCACCACGCCAAGCGCGATGTTTATCGTCTTAGTCTTGACGCCATCTAAGCGTCGTTGTGCGATGAACTTCTCCAGGCTTGCCATGTGCACCTGTTGCAGTTCCAAGCCGCCGATAAATGGATCGAGCTGCTTCAGATGCATCGCATCATCCTTGATGCTGCGCTTGTGGGCATATTCCTGTAGGTACTTCGTCGCCGCACACCGAAACGTGCGTGCCGCCCGGTGCCCGTAGAGCGTCGCCTCGCGGATTTCGCTCATCCGCTTTGCGAGATACTCCTGAGCTTGCTGCAGGTCGCCAGTTCCAGTGCTTTCGCAAAGGCGAGTGCCTCGGAATTTCTTGTCGACGTGCCAGATCCCTCCGCGCTTGGTGAGACCTGACGTTTTTCGATTTCCCATGGTGGCTTTTTCCTCGTGGATAGAGCCGCCGGGATACCGTTGCGGCTCATATATTCCTCGGCGGCGAGATCCATTTCAAGCCGATCGAAAGCGCGGCCTTGCACGCCGATACGGATCACCGTGAGTCGCGGTCGAATCGCGCGGTTGAAGAGGTTCTTGTCCATACCGAAATACCGCGGCGCGTCGCGAAGGCGTATGAACCGTGGCGCAATGCTCGCTGCTGTTGTCACGGTGGCGAGCAGGTTGTGACGGCCAGGAGGCGGTTTGGCCGCAACGCCGGCGAACGCATCGGCGTCGTGCGGGACGAGCAGTCCGGCTTTCACGTGAGCGCGCTTCATGGGAGAGAGTTCGGGGTGAGACGATGGCCGGCGCTACGGCAAAGGGCTCGGCAGGCGGCAGCCTGGCTGCCGCAGGAGCGAACGTCGGTGCGTGCGGGCGCGCGCCGCACCCAGCGCTCGACATCCGCGCGATGCCAACCGACGGCGCGGCCTCGAAATCTTCTCCTCGGCGGAAATCCCCCGACGGCGGCGAGCGCCGCGAGCACCCAGCGACGCCGGCGCGTCAGGCGCGCGAGGTCATGGGCGGTGAGGAACTCGGCCCAGGACGGGTAGGGCTCGTTAACCCACTTCGATAGGCGAACGAGTTCAGTTGATCGAACTCCAGGCGCACTTGCCCGGCCAGCCAGTACTCGGTTCATGGTGTCGTTGACTCATGACGTGTGGTTCCGGTGGTTTATGGGCAAGTTGTCACGCATGAACGAGCGTACGCGCTTTGCAACTAATTGCAGCCGCGCTATTCGCCCTAAATTAAGCGAATAACACTCTTGGCAAGATCGCGGATTTGGGGTATGAGCGGGACTCGGTCAGCGCCCGAGCTCGCGCAGGAGCTGGCGGAAGAGATCGGCGGGATCGGTATCGAGCGCCTCGGCGATTGCGAGAAACTCGGGGACGTTCACCTGGCGCTGATTGCTCTCGATCATGCCGACGACCGAGTGGGGGCGCTTCAAGAGTGCGGCGAGATCGCGCTGCGAGAGGCCGCGGCGCTTGCGGACACGGGCGATGACCGTCGAGAGGGCGCGGGCGGCGGGGCTTCTGAGGGCTTTCAAGGGTCGGCGCTCCGATTGGCTGAGCGCCATACAGATAATGCAATATTTACTCGCTTTGATTTTCCAAGCAGTCCGGCCTACACTCGGGCCGTCTTCGATGAAGCGACCGATACGTCGAGGGAACCGATGAGCGGGGTTTATCGACCGGACGAAATCGAGCACGTCCGCGGGATCGCGG
>JAKAFQ010000103.1 GCA_021817875.1 Pseudomonadota bacterium | reverse complement strand
GGCCGGCCGGTGGACCCACAAGCGCGAGATGCTGCACTACCAGGTGCCCGACGGGCTCGACCTCGAGGGCGCGCGGCAGTTGGTCGAGACGATGGAGCGTGCCGGATGAAAGAGGAGGAGGACCGATGCCCCCACTGCAATGCACGGCATGGCAGCGGCGCGACGTACCTTTGCGGGTGGCCCGCCCGCCCGTGCTCGGACAGCACGCGAGCGGCGATCCGGGCGTGCCGAGCGGCGGGGCTCGAGCCGGTCGAGGGCAGGCGGCGGCCAGCCGGTCGCACGCGCCGACGGGCGGCCGCATGAGCGACGATCGGTCCCGGCTCGGCTGCCTGCTCGTGAGCCTCGGCGTGGTCGCGGTGTGGATCGTGATCGGCGTGATCGCGTGGCTGATCGCGGTGGCCGCGCCCGCGCAGATGGTCTGCTGCGGGCCGAGCGGGCGGATGTGGGACTGCACCGACCCGGCGTGTCGCGGGCCGATGGGGCCATCGTGCTCGCCCGGCGGCACGATCATGCCGGCGGGGACCTGCACCGCCGCGCCGACGCCAACGCCGACGGCACCGCCCACACCGACCGCGACGCCAACGCCCACCGCGCCGCCGATGCCGACGCTTCCGATCGCGCTCCGGCAGCTTCCGTACCTGCCCCAGTCATGGACCTACCAGTATCAGGTGCCGTGGATTCAACGGCAGCCGGACGGCTCAACGGTGATCTCCTGCAACTCGGGCCACGAACCCGGCGAGCCGCTCACCCCGGCGCTGTATGGGCAGGTGAGCAGCCATCCGCAGGAGTGCAAGGTGGTCGTCTACTTCCCGGCGAACGGGGGCACGCCGCAGTCGCATGCGACCTACTGCACGGGCCAGACCCGTACCGATTGGGAGTCAGGCGACTACATCATCCCGGCGCAAACCAACCCGGCTGAGGCGTGGGGCTGGGGCGTCTACACGTCGCGCCCCGTCGGGCCCATTGGCGGCGACACCGACCGCGACGTGCAGCTCGAGCGGATCACGCTGCCGACGACGCCCGGCGTGCCGACGGTGCTCTCGCCGTACCCGTCGCGTACAACGATCTTCGCGGCCAAGGGCGTCAACTACTCTCTCCTGGGGATCGTGGATCTCGCAGGGCAACAGATGGCCTACGTCGCGGAGCTGTACAAGCAGGGCTCCTGGCCGTACCTCTTGCGCCGCTACCGGATCACGCAGTGGGGCGGATTGGACTTTGATCCATCGTTCGCGCCGGTCAAGATGACCGAGGTCGCGGCCGGCGGCTTCGGGCCGCTCAATCTCGTACTCGCGCACGACGGGCGGACGCTGCTCACCACCGATCCGGTCTGGCCTCAGACGATGGCGTGTCACCTGTGGCAGAGCGCCGACCAGGGGCGGACGTGGAGCGCGGCGGGGGTCGAGATCCCCGCGCCCGTCGGGTCGGTCGGCATCGCGCAGTGCGCCATCGCGGTCGGGCCGGGCGGCCAGGCACTCAACCCGATGTGGGGCGTGTGCCAGACGTTCTGGAGCCAGGACGGCGACGACGGGATGGACTGGAGCAAGGCCGGCGACTGGCGGCCCTACGTCTGGTACCAGCAGGGCGCGGCGCTGCCGAGCAACCTGTTCGTCGCCGCCGTCGAGACGCCGAAGGTGGTGGTGATCACGCCGCTCCCGTCGCCCGGAGCGGCGCAGGCCAAGGCGGTGGCGGTGACGCCGCACGTCGAGCCGCGCTGGTTGCCGGGAGCGATTCAGCGGCCGGCGGCGCCGCTGACGAGAACGCCATGAGCGGCGACGTATTCGATCCAGCGGCCGATGGGTGGACCGACATCGGCTGCGGCGTCTGGATCATGACGTTTACTGAGGGCAACAGCCAGACGCCCGGCGGCCTCATCGAAGCGCATCGCAACGCTGCGGGTGAGTGGTGCCAGGGCGCGATCCATTTCAGCGGGCGCGGGCACAGCACGCCTCCCTTGTGGGATGTCGTGAACGCGACCCCGCTGACGCTCAGTCCGTCGTTGCTCTGCCGCACCTGCGGGCACCACGGGTTCATCCGTGACGGGAAGTGGGTGCCGGCATGAACCGACAGGCGGGTCCGGCACCGCTCTCGCAGCTCGAAGTACTCCGACAACTCGGGATCAAGCCCCGATAGGGCAGAAAGGACCACCATGAGGTACAGACTCACCACCATCTGCATCGCGGCCGCGCTGCTGGCGCTCGCCGCGGCCACGATCACCGGATGCACCAGCTCGACGTGCGCGAGCGCCCCGGACAAGGCCACCTGCCAGGTGACCTACTACCTCTCGATCGCGGATCAGGTCGACGTCAACCTGCAGGCGCTCAAGGCTGGCGTGCCGGCCCTGAGTCCGAGCGTGGTGCATGCGATCGACGCCTACCACGCCGCGCTGCCGGCCGCCGAGCAGGCCGCGCGCGACGGCCTTGCGGCGTACCTCGCCGGCCAGGCCAAGGACTACACGACCGTGATGCAGTACGTCATCGCCCTCTACACCGACATCAACCGGGTGGTGATGGCGGCTGGCGAGCCCAACCAGGTCGCCGCGGCGACGGCGCGAGTGTCGCCGTGAGCGCCGCGCCGAAGGGTACCGACTGGGCGGTGATCGCCGGCCTGCTGCAGCGCGCCTTCCCGGCGCTCGCCGCGGTCCCCGTCGCCGAGCTCGCGGTCACGCTCGCCGTGGTGGCGCCGTTCGCGGCGTCGTTCGGCGCGGCGGTCGCGCAGGCGTTCGCCGCCGCGCAGTCGCACACGATCGCCGAGGGCTGGCGCTACGAGTTTGATTCCCTCAACCCGGCCGCCCCGCCGCGCCTGGTGTGCCGGCAACCCCTGGAGGCTCCCGATGCCTGACACCCCCCCGACCCCGAGCCCGTCCGGCAGCATGGCCGGGTGGAACCTGCTCACGCTGCTGCGCAAGAACAAGGACAAGATCAAGATCCTCGTGTCCGCGATCGGCGCCTACCTCGCTGCGCAGGTCGGCCTCATCCACGATCCCGAGCTCAACAGGCTCACCAGCACCGCGGCCGGCGTCATCATCTACATCGGCGCCTCCGCGGTGGACTATTGGCTGAGCGATAACCCGTCGTAGCCGCGGGTCCAACCTCCTTCCCGCGGCGCCCGCCCCCGGCGATCCCCCACCGGGGGCGGGCACTTGCGTCAGATGTCGGCCGGCTCGAGCGCCGATCCATTGGGCCGCACGAGCACCGGCTGCCCGTAGATGCTGGCGGAGTGGGCCGTCGTGATGCGCCAGCCCTGCCACGGGCCGGTGCCGGTCCACAGATCTCCGGTCGTCTCGGCACGGTAGAGTAGGTCCACCGCGCGGGCGATCACCTCGGAGGTGCGGCCTCCGAGGTCACACAACTGCTCGCGGGTGCGGGCGGACAGGCGGATGCTGGTGGGGGTGCTCATTCGACCTCCCACGCTTCGCTGAATTCCCGATTAGAGAACAACTCGGCCAAACCAGTAATCTGTTTCAACCGCAATACCTCGTCCGGCTCCATCCCCAACTCTTTCGCAATCCTTTGGTCACTCCAGTTGCGCTTTGCGAGCTCTTGTACGATCTCACTCATGGCGGCCACCCGGTGCTTCCCGCGTGCGCGGTTATGACGGATCGTCGATGCTATTCGATCGGAACGATCAGATCGCCCGTCGTTTATTGTCGTCACCGGAAGATAGCCACGCACGCGCGCCACAACTGACTTGCTCTCCCGCGCAATTCGTTCGCGGTGGAAGCCATCCACAACCTCGCGAATGTTGTCATCGCGCCGCCATGTGACAACAGGCTGAGTGTATCCGTCCTCGCTAATCGAGTGCTCAAGTAGCTTCATCTCCGGGGGCGCCACGACGTTAGGGTTGTAGTCATTGGCCTCGACCTGCTCGATCGGAACCCACAAAACACAATCGACCGGCTCGTCTCGCATGGGACTCACCGCATGGAGCGCAGATTTGATCTCGTTGATCGCTGCAATTTGTGCGGCGAAATCACATCCAGAGAGGTCAGCAATTGCCTCCTTACACCGGTCCACTACCGTCTTCCCGATCAAATCAAGCCCCACTTGCGCCTCCTATTCTTCATGACCTTCATGTACTTTTCGTAGGCCGGACTCTTGTGTTGCGAAAAGGAGAGCCCCTTGCACCAGTAATCATTGCGAAGAAGCGCCTTGCAGATCCGGCGCCATGACGGAACATCACGCGCCGCCTCTGCGGCCGCCGGCGACTCATCAGGGATGCCAGTTGGAAACCCGCGCGCCTGCCACCAATGAAGAAACACCGCAAGTTTGTTGCGGTAGTGCTCGGCCGTGGGGCCAGGCATGCTCTCAAGGAGCATGTGCGCGAAGCTCTGCCATGTGTGTCCATCCGGCTTGGTAATCTTAATGCGGCCGAGGATGTCTCCGCTCTCCTGAGCGTAGAGTGCCCCCTGATTTGCTCCATTAACACGAGCCACAACACGCGCCCACGTTTCCGGCTCGATGAGGTGGAAAAGCCAGAGTCCCTTGCGCTGATCGTCGCCGTAGGGTTGACAGATGCGTTGTTGGTGTATCGAAAGCCCGGCCCGGTGCATGAGATCGTATAGACCGTTTGATGGCAGATTAGGGTAGCGCGCATGATAGGTCCAAATATCCTCAGTTGCCCAGTCATAGATTGGATAGAGGTTATAGACCGGACCGCCCATCCACGTCGTCCACCGCCGCCCCTCAAATGGCTGCTTCTCTCTGCTGGCAATGGTACGCCACCGATTAAGTGACTCGCTCGTGCGGATGCCAACGAAACACCCAGTAAGCTGCCCCTGCGCGTACCATTCGCCAAAGGCCGGCACGAATTCCTCGAACTCCATCCGGCGCCAGAAAAATGGGAAGTAGGCCTCGTCAGTGATTGCGTTGACGGGCGGCTCTCTCACCCAGTCGGCCCTGCGGTCGGGGTCCCAGCACATCCATTGCGGCTCGAATTGACTGACAGCGTTGCGGAGGTTGAGCGGTAGTGCCACCCAGTAGGGATCGATCACGTCCGCGTAGAGCTCCATGCAGGTGGTGATATGTTCAATCGTAATCTTGTACTGGCCCTCGAGATCAACAAAGAGTACACCAATGCGCTTGCCCTGCCGCCGCGCCTCATCGGCGACCAGGTGCAGCATCACGGTCGAGTCCTTGCCACCCGAGAAACTCACGTAGTTGCGGTCGAATCGCTCAAGCGCAAAGGCGACGCGCTCTCGCGCGGCTGTTAAGACGTCGATGCCGAGTGCGTGTCGAGCCACTCTAAAACCTCCTCTTTCGTCATCTCACAAAGGCCATTGCCCTCGACCCTACAAAAATACCGTCTGGTTCGCTTCCAGCAGACCGGATGGCTTACGTCGTATACCCTCCCCGGCCAAAGTTCGTACCAGAGCTTCACGCCTCGCGAACCGACACTATTGGACTGAGAATAGTCCTTCTTCCCGTGAACGAAACTCCGAGCTAGACCGTATTTGGGATCTCTCCCAGTGATCTCCGCTACCCAGGCGCGTGACGGAATCCGTAAGTAGGCCCCATAGCCTGGAAGAGCATCCTCCGCGATGCCCGCATAGAGACGACTCTTCGCGACGGTGTCATCGCCAATCGCCTCAAGACAGAGGATATAGGCCATAGATGCCTCAGTCCCACACCGCGCTCGGCGCCAGCCACGTCGCCATGATCTGGTCGGCGTCCTCGATGCTGCCGCCGCTCTCCAGCAGGCGCGTCGCCTTGCGGCCGGCCGCGCTCTTGCGGTCGTTGGTGGCGTACTCGTAGCTCTCGGCGCGGAGGTAGCAGGCGGCGCGCGGGTACTGCTTGGCGATCTCTGCCGGGTCCGCGGTGGGCCGGCGAGGGGGGCGGGCGCCGTCGTTGCTTTCGTCCTCCATCATCCGCTCGGTTGCCTCGCGGTACCTTGCCTCGGCATTGCGGGCGGCGCGCAACTCGGCGAGCCCGGGGATTGCTGCCTTGATGGTGTGGTCGTCCATGATCTCTATCCTCCTGACACCAATGTAGCGCCTCCCGCGCTACTTGTCAAGTGGGTACAGCTAATCGAGCGACAACCCCTCCTGACCCCACCCACCGCGGGCTTCCCTCCTTTCCCCGCGGCCCCCCACCGCACAACAATGCATCTGTCGCGGGCGGCGTGCTGATAATCAACGGCTCAGACCGCTTTCAATCACCCCTTCGCCCGGGGGTTACTACCGTTCACAAGAATCCGACCAAGCTAGTACAGCACTGCGTCAACGAACTCCGGGCTGTGGCAGAGCGTGGTGGACTCGACGGAGCCGGGCTGGAAGCGCGCTGCGCGATCGTGGTCAAGTGCGAGAACATCGGGAACTCGCCCGTTACCTATTTGACTGCGTCGCCCGCTCCGCAGGTCGGCGACCCGCTTTCCTACGATGCCTTCATTCAGGCGGTCTGCCAGCACTACACCCTCCGGTCACGTTCCTAGCTTGCGTTCCGGTTCCCCTTGCCCTACATTGTGAGTATGCCTAAGCGCTCACGCAGGAAGGCCGACCTTAATGAACTGGCAAGAGCCATCGTGGACCGTGCCGTGGGAGCGGTCATGACAGAACCCGAAGAGGTTCCAGGGGACGGGAAGAACCCTGCTGCTGTAGCCCTGGGCCGGCTCGGCGGAAAGAAGGGCGGCCCGGCAAGGGCGGCGAAGCTGACACCAGAGGCCCGACAGCGGAGCGCCCGCAAGGCGGCCGTCGCGCGATGGGAAAAGGCGAAGAAGAGGAACTCTGAATAGTAGTGCAAGTGGCACTGGATTGAGTTGTTGTCTCTGGTGTCTTTGTAGTAATGATTCCACAAGCTATAGACTTACGGAACCAGCCGTAAAGTACTTACGTCTAATATCTTACATCGTTTGTATGACGGAGTAGGCTGGTAGTGGGTCAGTTTGAGGCGTGAAGCATCAGCTAGGCTCTCTTGTCGTGCACGAGCTTGAAGAAGATAGCGATCACTCGGTGGCCCGCACCGGCGGCAAGAGCAACGAGAAAGACCCAGACAGCGAAGATCCAAGGATGCCACCATGCCGGGTTCTTCGGGTCCAGGAAGAACAAGAGTACGGCAGAAAAACCGGCGGCAAGGAACGCAATCCAGGTGGCAGACCGGAAGTACGCTAGAAGCGACGCCCACGCCCCGATTGCCTTCAGTTGTTTGGCGATGGTTCCATCGTCACGATCGAGAAGGATAGACTGTGCCGTGACTAAGAACCCAACCGTGATTGCGGCAACGGTGATGGCCGCGTTGAACAAGTCCTTAGTTGCCTCTGGCAGCCTCTCGCTACGCAAGAAGAGCAAGTAGAGCACAGCAGAGGTAAGGCCGAAAACCGTGGGATACAGCCGTTCGATCTTCCCGTTCATGGCTACTTCGGCGGGGCAAGGATAAGCACCAACTCGTCTCGGCGCCGAGCGAAGGCGTCATAGAGAGCGGCTTGACGAGTCTTCCGAGATGATTCGAACTTCCGACCGAGGTCGATCATCTCTTCCTCGACCATTCGCTCTTCTAGCAGGTCGATGACCTCAAGGGGGCCGTCGCCTTCGCGTCCAGAGACAACTATCTTTGTCACGTCCTGCCCCTGCTCTCCCCGTTTTCCCATTATACGCTTCAACGCGCGGACGGCGTCGAATATGCCGCTTAGGCCTCCGCTGGCGTGCCCCATCGAGACAGACAGGCCCACCACCGGCGCGCGAAGAGTCTGCGCGATGTCGACCAGCGAGGAAACAGCTCGGTCCTGCCCCTTAAACTGCTCAAGATTCTGAGCGCCCGCGAGGGTGACATCAAGCCGCCGGTGAATTGTCATGCGGCGGAAGCGTTGTAGGGCATCGCGCTTCACCACGGGGGTTAGGTCTATCCTCTGGACCTTGCCCCTCTGGCAGAAGTAGTCCTCAAAGGCAGCGGCTGAGAGTGAGAATCTGTTGCGTTGAAGCACGAGAACACGGACCGCGGGGTAGAAGAGGAATGCGGCCTCCTCACCGAGGCCAGCGTCTTCTGGCAGTTCGATGTCTTCTTCCTCCCCGCTCAGCCTCGTGATTGGAGGAATCCCCTCCATTCGGATGCGCGCCAGGTCACCGATATAGTAGCCATCTCTCTGCCTGAGGTGCTGGAGCCGGATGGGGACGTTCTTGAACAAGGCTGTCCGGCTCTTGGCTGGCAGAGCATGAACGGATTCAAGAACCTGCTCAAACCTCGTGGTCTTGTCGTCCGGCATCGTGAGACGGTAGAAATCGATGCGCATCAACTTCGGCATTGGTCTTCCTCCTCACTGTTGAGCTCTATTATCGCTGTTTGAATTGTGCGGTTGCGTTGGCTGGTGGAGATCATACCACCGGCCTTGCTTTCTCGGCCGGAGGAGCCAAGGTCGTAAAGATGCCTAAGCGGCCACGCAAGAGAATGGACGTCGCCGAGCTGGCCATCTGGATCGTAGACCAGGCCACGCGAGAACCCCGCGACGAACCGGATGAAGACCAAGAGCCAGACGACTCAGGCAAGAATCTCGCAGCCGTCGCGCTGGGCCGTCTCGGGGGCAGGAGGGGAGGCTTAGCTCGCGCCGCTAAGATCACGACAGAGGAACGGCGGGAGAGCGCCAAGAAAGCGGCGGTAGCGAGATGGCGGAAGATAAAGCAGTTCATGGTGTTAGCTGGTATGGAATATTTCTCGGAATATTTTTCTTGACAGGTCGTGTTACAAGCCCTATAATAATTTCGGCTAATGGTTGTCGGGGCCGGGGAGGGTGAGTGGTCACCGATTCAGAAGCTCGTTCGATCCTTGATCTCCATCATGATCGCCTTTGTTCGGCTGTTGACAACGGCTGGGACCGATGGTGCAGGGACATTCGGCCAAAGCTGCCTTGGCACGACGGGCGGTGCCGAGCCAACGTCATGCACTGTCTGATGGTCGATGAAGCCAGGAGGCTCCTCGCCGGCCTTGATGATGTGCGGATTTTCAAGGGCCAAAGAAACCTCTTCATCTTCGCGCAGAGACTCATTGTTCAACTGAAGCTCCTTGACAAGCAGCTTCGCACGAGGAATTTCGCCACGGCGAGCGCCGTCGCATTCGACGAACAAGAGCCGCTCTCGGAAGGTTATCTTCCGGACATGAATGGACTTGATCGCCTCACAGTCGGGTACTGTCTCGATGACACAGAGACGGTGCTTGACGGGCGGTTTGTCGTGTATGCGATAGGGAAGCGGCTTGAGTGGTACTACGAACTTGAGAGGGCGGCAACGGGCGTGGTAGTGCCTCACCCGACGATTGGACCCCTTCCGCTGCCTTTCGGGGGCGATCGTCTTGTGAGGGCGAAGAGAGCCGAGTCTGAGGACGGGGATTCAGGCGAAGCGGACAGCGACGAGAGGTAGTCAATGGGTGTCGAGTTCAATCCGACGATGCTCTTGCTGGCGCGAGAGTCAAGGGGAGTTTCCCAGGAGCGGCTGGCAAATTCTCTGGGGATCTCGCAGGGGACCCTATCAAAACTGGAATCGGGGCAGGTACGGCCTTCTGACGAGATAATCGTGGCGCTCGCCAGCACCCTCGAATACCCGGTGTCCATCTTCTACCAGCCTTTCGACTATAGGAACCTTCCGTTGACGTTCTACAGGAAACAGAAGACGCTCTCGAAGGGTGTCATCAAGAGGATTCACGCACGAATTATGGTTCGCCAACTTCGACTGAAAAGGCTACTTGACCACCTGGAAGTCACTCCAACTCGCATTCAGCCCATTGCCGCTAAGGGATTCACTGGCGGTGTGGACAAGGTTGCGCGGGAGTTGCGAATTGCTTGGCATGTACCGCCGGGACCGATCCAGAATCTGACGGCGCTCCTCGAGAACGCGGGAATCGTGGTGATCCCCTTCGATTTCGAGACTGCAAAGGTGGCGGGTCTCAGCATCTATGACCGCGATGCCGGCCTCCCGCCGATGATATTCGTCAGCGACAGCGTTCCGGGCGACAGACAGCGGTGGACACTGGCGCATGAGTTGGCTCATCTCCTACTGCACAATCATCTCGACATTCCTCCGCAGGACGAGGAAAAGCAGGCGGATCGCTTCGCAGCAGAGTTCCTAATGCCGCAAGCCGAAATCAGAGGCCAGTTGATAGGGCTCACCCTCCAGACCCTTGCGAGTTTGAAACTGCACTGGAAAGTCTCCATGCAAGCGTTGATCTATCGCGCATGGGATCTTGGGATCCTGAGCGACAACGGTAGGACGCGCATGTTTGCCCTCTTTGGCCGCCACGGCTATCGCATGCAGGAGCCGATACAGGTTGAACGCGAGAAACCTCGATTCGTCGCTCAGATTATTAAAGCTCACTTTCAAGATCTCCATAGGTCAGAGGCTGAGGTTTGTGAGACGGCACTCTGCTTCTCGGCAGAGTTTCAAGAGATTTTCGGAACTCGCGAGACCGGGCTCCGCCTGATTTCCACAAACTGACTTAGTAACCGTGAGCGCTCACCCTACTGTCAGTATGGACAGGCTCTCCACGGCCAAGCGGACGCAAGTAGTCGCGGCTCTTGTCGAGGGTAACTCGATTCGGGCCACGGTGCGCATGACGGGCGTTGCCAAGAACACCGTCGTCAAGCTGCTGGTCGAACTTGGCGAGGCGTGCGCTCGCTACCAGGACGAAGTTCTGCGCGACCTGTACTGCGAGCGCTTACAGGCCGACGAAATCTGGTCCTTCTGCTACGCCAAAGCCAAGAACGTTCCCGACGAGCACCGGGGCGAATTCGGCTACGGGG
>JAKAFQ010000102.1 GCA_021817875.1 Pseudomonadota bacterium | reverse complement strand
CGGCCGCCTTCTGCTCGGCGGACACCGCCGCCTGATTCTGCCCTTGGGCGCGCAGCGCCGCGGCGATCAGTCCCCAGGCGGAGGCCTGCGCGCCCGGATCGCCGTTGGCGAGGTACAGCGCCTTGCGGGCCATGCCATAGGCCTGCGCGGGATTGTGTGCGTCGAGACTTTCGCGCCCCAGCTCGATCCACACCAGCGGGTCGCGCGGCTCGATGGCCAGCGCC
Source organism: Pseudomonadota bacterium (assembly GCA_021817875.1). Next base: position 10,496 of record JAKAFQ010000102.1, on the reverse strand, counting down.
CGTTCCAGGGTCTGCGCCGCCAGACCGTACTGACCGCTGCGTTCCTGCGCGCGGGCGATGTTGACCAGCGCCGAGGCCGCCGGACCCAGACGGAACTGCCGCACGGGGGGCGGCGCGGGAGTGGGCGCGGGTGTTGAGTGAAGCGGCGCCGCCGGCTGCGGCGCGGGCTGGGCCTGCTCGATCACACCGCGGCGCGCGCCAGGCGGCGCCGAGGATGGCGGCGGCGGAAGCGGCGGACCGAACACCGCGCATCCGGCCAACGAGGCGGCGCACACGAGCGCGATACCCCTCAGCAGACCGCGACAGTCATTTCTCATGGCGAAACTCCGCTCAGGGCGCAGCCCGGCATCTGCGCCAGCTGGGCGCCGACCGGCACCGCGACCTGCACCGCGTTGGATCCATCACAGTCGGGGGTGGTCTGCAGTCCGGTCGCAAAGTCGATCCAGACGTCGGTGAGCCCCTGTGGCGGCGGCATGCTGAGCGGCAACGTGCCGATCGCCGCCATGATGTGCGCCCAGACCGGCACAGCGCCCATCTCGCCCGTCAGCCCGGTCGGCTGATTGTGGTCGTAGCCGATCCACACCACCGCCAGGTCGCTGCCCGAAAAGCCGGCGAACCAGCTGTCGCGATCGTTCTGCGAGGTTCCGGTCTTGCCGGCCGTCACCAGCCCGGGCGGCAGGATGTCCATCGCCGGCTCCCCGGTGCCGTGGCGCACCACCTGCTCCATCAGGGTGGTGACCTGATAGACGTCGGCGGGCGGCGCCACCGGCGTCACCCGCAGCGCGAATGCCTTCAACGGCCTGCCATCCGCGCTGACCACCGCCTGCACGGCGCGCAGCGGCGTGTAGAAACCGCCGTTGGCGAGTCCGTTGTACAACTGCGCGACTTCGAACGGCGAGAGGTCGCTCGCGCCAAGCAACATCGCCGGCACCTGCAGCGGCGGCCGCTGCATGCCGAATCGCTCCAGAGTCCCGACCACGCGGCTCAGGCCGACGCTCAGTCCGAGGTTCACGGTGGCGTCATTGAGCGAGTCGGCGAGCGCGCGCACCAGCGGCACCGGCCCGAGGTCGTGGCGCGTGTAGTCCTTTGGACGCCAGTACCGGCCGTCGGCGAGCCTGACCGACACCGGCTCATCCTGGATGATCGTGGCGGCGTTGAAGTTGCCCGTCTCGAGCGCCGTCAGGTAAATGAATGGTTTGATCGTCGAACCGATGGACCGGCGCGCATCGAGCGCGCGGTTGAAACCGTCGTAATCGGCATCACGCCCGCCGACGATGGCGAGCACATCGCCCGTCTGCGGCGAGGTGATCACCACGGCGCCCTGCAGCCGTTCCCTGCCCCGGTGGTGCCAGCGATCCAGGCGGTGCAGCTGCGCATCGAGCGCGTGCTCGGCGATCTGCTGCACCCTGGGGTCGAGACTGGTGTAGATCCGCAAGCCCGCTTCGGTCAGCTCGTGCTGCGGATAGTCGCGCGTCAAGGTGCGGCGCACCAGGTCCATATAGGCCGGATAGTAGGCGCCGGAGGCGTGCGGTGTGACCCCGAGAGGCTGGCGGATCGCTTCCCGCGCCGCGCGCCGCGTGATGACACCCTGCTGAGCCAGGACGTTCAGCACCATGTTACGCCGCGCCAGCACCCGCCGTGGATGCAGCCGCGGGTTGTAGTAGGTCGGTCCGCGCACGATGGCCACCAGCAGCGCGATCTGCCGCAGGTCGAGCTCGGCGAGCGGCTGGCCGAAGTAGTACTCGCTCGCGAGCCCGAAGCCGTGGATGGACCGGTTACCGTCCTGACCGAGGAAGATCTCGTTGATGTAGGCGTTCATCAGCTGCGCCTTGCTGAAATGCGCCGTGAGAGAGACCGCCATGATGGCTTCGCGGAGCTTTCGCCACAGGGTGCGCCGGTCGCTGAGAAAATAGCTGCGCACCAGCTCCTGGGTGAGCGTGCTGCCGCCTTCCTCGTAGCGGTGCGCGAGCAGGTCGACCCAGGCCGAGCGCAGGATGGCCTTCGGATCGATGCCCCAGTTGGTATCGAAGGTACGGTCCTCGACCGCCTTCAAAGCCGCCGGCAGCAGCGGCGGCACCTGCTGCGGCGTGACCACGATGCGATCCACCCCGTCGCTCGGAAAGATGCTGCCGATGAGCAGCGGATCGAGCCGGATGACCGGCACCTCTCTGCCCGCCGCATCGCGCAGATCCTCGATGCCGGCCGGGCCGAACAGCACCGTCAGGCGCATCGCCGCCCGGGCGCGATCGGCGAACTGGACGGGCCGCAGCATCACATCGACCCGCTCTACCCCGGCGCGGTAGCTGCCCGGCCCCTGAAGCTGCGCGACACGCCGGTAGGACAGACGCTCGAGTTCGTGCTCGAACTGCGGCTCGGTGAGCTCCAACCCCGCGTACAGCTGCATCGGCGCGGCGTAGACCCGGGCCGGCAGCGTCCAGCGCAGCGCCTTGAACTGGCTGGTGACCAGCCTGTCGAGATAGAACACATAGCCGCCGCCGCCGATCAGCGCGGCCAGCGCCCCGACGAGGAGCGCGCCGAGGACCCGACCGCGCCAGGAGCGTTTCCGTCCGCCGGATGGGCCGCGGGAGGCCTTGCGGCGTGGTTTGCGCTTTTCCCCGCGCTTCAGACGACGATCTCCTCTGCCGGATCACGCAGATTGTAGTGCGAGCTCATGGCGTGACCATACGCCCCGGCGTTGGCGATGAGCAGCACGTCCCCCTCGCGTGTCGGCGGCAGCAGACGGTCGTGGCCGAGTACATCGGCGCTTTCGCAGATCGGCCCGACGACGTTGACCAGCTCGCCGGCCGGTTCAGAAAGGCGGCTGAGATTGACGATCTCATGGTATGCCCCATAGAGCGCCGGACGGATCAAAGAGTTCATACCCGTGGCGCAGCCGACATAGCGCACCGCGCCCTTGGCCTTGACCTGGGTCACCCGGGCGAGCAGCACCCCGGCGGGCGCCGCCAGATAGCGCCCCGGTTCCATCCAGATCTCGAGCTCGGGATGCTCGGCACGCACTGCCTGCAGCAGCGTGTCGAGCTTTTCGAGATCGAGGCCGCGCTGGTCGCTGCGTTCCGGCACGCCAAGGCCCCCGCCGATGTCGATGGCGCGCACCTCGCCAAAGTGCCGGGCGAGATCGGCGAGCTGACGCGCGGTGCGCTCCCAGGTCGTGACATCGAGGATGCCGCTGCCGACGTGCGCCTGCAAACCCACGATCCGCGCACCGTGACGGCGCGCCTCGCGCGCAAAGCGTTCCAGGTCCGCGACCGGCACCCCGAACTTCGCATGCGCGCCGGCGGTGCGCACGTGGTGGTGGTGGCCGGCTCCCACACCGGTATCGATGCGCACGAAGATTTCGCGGCCGCGCAGCAGCTCGCCCCACTCGAGCACGTGCAGATTGTCGAGCGTCGCCTGCACGCCGCGCTCGAGCGCCCAGCGGTATTCATCGCGCGAGGCGAAGTTGGGTGTGTAGAGCACGCGATGCGGCTCCAGGTCCGTCAGCACATCGAGCACCCGCTGCACCTCGCCGCGCGAGACGCATTCGAACTCGATCCCCTCCTGCCTGACGGCGCGCAGGATCTCCGGGTGAGGGTTGGCCTTCACCGCATAGTGGATGCGATCCACCGAGCGCAGCGCGCGCAGCGCGCGCGCGCCGGCGCGCACGCTGTCCAGATGATAGACGTAGGCGCAGTCGCGCTCGCCGAGCGTTGCCAGGAGCTGCTCTCGACGCTCGCGCCACCATGCGGCGGGCTGCGCGGCGGCGGCCTGGCTGTTGGCAAAGAGCTGCTCCCAGGTCGGACCCAGGACGGGATCGGCCGGCACCGGCCGGATCAGCAGCTCGTGCAGCTGATCGACGAGTCTGTCGCCCTGGTTCTCATCGACCACGAAGGTGAAATTGAGATCGTTGGCCGCCTGGCTCACCAGGTAGATCTTCTGCTCCTCGAAGAATTCGAAGGCGCCGCCCAGCTGATGCAGGATGGCGCGGATATTGCGCCCCACCAGACTCACGGAGGCGCACGGGCCGATCAGCTGCACACGGCACAGTCGCGACAGATCGCCCACCAGTGCGTTGAGGACCGCGGCATCCAGGGTGTTGGCGGCCGGATCGAGCGAAACGGTGACATTGGTTTCCGAAGTCGAGACCAGGTCGACCGACAGGCCGTGACTCTTGAACACCTGAAACGCATCCGCGAGAAAACCCACCTGGTGCCACATGCCGGGGCTCTCGAGCGACACCAGCGTGATGCCCTTCTTGGTGCACACCGCCTTGACCTGCGCAGTGCCATCACCCTCGGCTGAGAGCACCGTGCCCTGCAGATCAGGCGCCTGGGTGGCGTAAACGTGCAACGGAATGCCGTACTGGCGCACCGGCAGGATGCAGCGCGGGTGCAGGACCTTCGCGCCGCTGGTGGCGATCTCCTGCGCCTCGTCGTAATGCAGCGATCGCAGCAGCCGCGCCGTCGGGATCGAGCGCGGATTGGCGCTGAACATGCCGGGCACGTCGGTCCAGATCTCCAGACGCTGCGCGCTCAGCTTGGCCGCGAAGTACGCTCCAGAAGTGTCCGAACCGCCGCGGCCGAGCAGCACCGTGTTGCCATCGGCGTCACTGGCGATGAATCCCTGCGTCACGACGACCGGGGCGAGCGCCCGCAGGCGCTGCTCGAGGAGCGGATCGGGCGCGAAATTGCATACCGCCGACAGCGTGCTCGCCTTCGCCGAGGCGTTCGCGCGCTCCTCGGCGAGCAACATGGTGCGCGCGTCGGCCCACTCGGCCTGGAGTCCCTGAGCGCGCAGGAAGCGCGCGCCGAGATCGGTGGCCATCAGCTCGCCGGCCGACATCACGCGGGCCCGGGTGCGATCGCTCACCTCGCCGATGAGGGCGACACCGGCGGCGATCTGGCGCAGCTCGGCGAGCTGTCGTTCGCAGGCCTCGCCCAAGGGGATGCCGAGCTCCGCCGCGAGTCGCCGATGGCGCTCCTCGATCAGACGCAGCTCCTCTTCCTGCGCCTGACCGCGCGCGGCATCGAGCAGCCTCTCCAGACGGTCGGTGATGCCGCTCAGCGCCGAGTGCACGATGAGCACCCGCGCGCCCTGGCGCGCTCGGGCGGCGGCGACCTGGGCGATGTTGCGCCAGTTGGCGAGCGAGGAGACGCTGGTCCCCCCGAACTTGAGGACGATCCACTCGGAAGCGGTGCGGGTCACGAATGTTCCTGGACGGCCGGCGGGGGCGGCCGGATCAGACGGCTGGCCGAGCAGGCCCCCGGGGCGGGGCCGGGTCTCGGCCGCCCTGCTCGGATCGATCGAATCGGCGCTGCAAAGCTTACGCGCTAGAGCTCTTCGTCGAAATCGCGAAGATCCTTCTCGAGCTTCTTGTCCGCCAGGACTTCCTCGAGACGGCTCCACGCGGCCTTGCCGCGCTTGCCGGGATTGGGGCGGCGCTTGTCGACGCGGTCGAGCAACCGATCATAATCGGTGCTGTCCTCGGCGGCTCCGCCCAGGAATTCCTCATCGAGGTCGAAGCTTTCGTTGTCTCGTTCCGACATCTAGCGGCACAAATCCTGAGTCAAATCAATCGGTTACTGCAAATCGGACTCAACGCAAGACAGCGAACTATAATGAAATTCGGCTGCGGAGCAATAGGTGGGCGGGGGATTGCGGCAGGTGGGCTAGCTGGTGCGGTCACGCACGATGACCGGCGCTCCCCGGCCCAGGCCCAGGCCTTCGGCGGCGCTTTGCTCGGCGCGTGCGATTTCGAGCACCCCGAAGGAATTGATCAGCGCCAGATATTCCCCGGGCCGGGTATCGCCATAGGTCCTCAGCACCGGCACGGCGTGGTGTCCGGCATGCACCAGAGGCAAGCGGAACCGCTCGATCAGCTCGCCCGCGATGTTCGTGATGAGATTGCCGAAATGATCGATCGTGATGACGACGCCGGTGAGGCTGTCGGGTTCGACGAGAGGCTCCTCCACCCAGGAGGGCACCAGCGAGTCGCCGCTCGCCGGCTCGCCGAGATCTTCCATCCGGCAGCGTCCCGCGGCGAGTTCCGCCGCGAGGGGCGCGAAGATGTCCCGGCCATGGAACGTGGCGCTGGCGCGCTGAATTCCCAGCCGGGCCAGACCCGCAGCGCGCAGCCGCACGATCCGGGCCGAGGGATGCCGCGCCACGATGGGAGCGAGCAGACCGTTGTCGGGGGCCGTGAACAGATGGCCCGCGGCGCTCACGACCAGAATGTCGCGCGAAGTGCCCACTCCAGGGTCGACCACGGCGACGTGCACCGTCCCGTCGGGAAAATACTCGAAGGCCCTGGAGAGCCAGAAACCCGCTTCGGCGGGCCAGTGAACCAGGATTTCGTGCGTCAGGTCCACCAGGCGCGCCTCGGGGAAGCGCCCCAGGATCCTGCCCTTCATGACCCCGACGAAGGGGCCCTGGTGGCCGAAATCCGTCGTGATGGTAATGACACCCGAAGGAACTGGAGGAGACATTCGGCTGGTGAGCCCCGCTGCAAGTCGATGTTGAACCCGGTGAGCCCGACCGGACGCCGGCATTGCGCCGCGCCGCCCGCGGCTATCGCCGCTTGCCCTGCGCGCAGTTGCGGCAACGATCCGTATACGGCACCGCCTGGAGCCTCCCCTCCTCGATCGGCGCGCCGCACACCGCGCAGCTGGTATAAGTACCTTCCTCGAGCCGTCTCAGTGCCGATTGGATCTGCCGCAACTCCTCGCGCGCCGACTCGGAAATCGCGCCCAGCACCTCGTCGCTCTCCCGCTGCGTCACCTGCTCGGCGAAATCCGCGCTCAGCGGATCGGTCTCGTGACGCAGATCCGCCCGGGCGCTGCTCGCCCGGGTCTGCAGCTCCTCCCGCCGCTTCAACAGGCGTGTACGCACCGCTTCTGTATCCACTTGGAGCCTCCGACCGTGCGCGGACCATGTCGGCCTCGAGGGCCGCCTGCGGCCGCAATGAACGCATCCATGCTGCCGTTCTGCGGAAAATACCTAGCGCGCCGAACCACTTAGCGGCAACATACTCCTGCAGGTGAACAACCCATGTCCAATCCCACGCGGTAACCCCGCCCCGCAAGCCACCGGCCACAGCCGGCCGTCCGGTAGCCACCCTATGGAAACACCTCGTGAACCTCAACCGACCGTTTTCGTCGTCGACGATGACGAGGCGGTACGCGCCTCATTGCGGTTGCTGCTGAAATCCGTGGGGCTGCCCGCGACAGTGTACTGCAGTGCGCAGGAGTTTCTCGCAAATTACGACCCACGCTTTCCCGGCTGCGTGGTCCTCGATGTGCGCATGCCGGGGATGAGCGGCCTGGAGCTGCAGCAGATTCTGAACCTGCGCGGCGCCACCGTACCGGTCATCTTCATCACCGGCCACGGCGATATCCCGATGGCGGTCGAGGCCATGCAGCACGGCGCCTTCGATTTTCTGCAAAAGCCCTTCCGCGACCAGGACCTGCTCGATCGGGTGCAGCGCGCGCTCGAGAAGGACCACCGCACCCGGCAGGAACTGAAGGAAAAAGACCGCATCCGGGATCGGCTCACGTCCCTGACACCGCGCGAACGCGAGGTGCTCACCCTCATCACCCGCGGCAAACCCAACAAGGTGGTTGCGGCGGATCTCGGCGTGAGCCAGCGCACCGTCGAAATCCACCGCGCCCGGGTCATGGAAAAGATGGGCGCCTCGTCGTTTGCTCAGCTGGTGCGCATGGTCCTCGACACCGAGGTCTGAGCGGCCGCGCTCAGACGCCGTTGCGACCGCGATGCCGAGCTGATCGGCCGGACCTCGATCCCATCCGCCGGTCCTGGCCGGCCGCACCCGTATCGGCCTCGACCCCGATGAGCTTCGGCATGCCATTGGCGTGCAGGGCCATCCGCCGCACCCGCTTCCAGTCGATGGCGACGACCGCATGGCCGATCGCCCGGTCGATGACCGTGGTGATCGCGGCATAATCGGGCTTTACGGGCACATTCTGGCTATGCAGCGGCGGATGGATCGCCAGATACAGCTTGCCGTCCTGCAGCGTGGCGAGGATCGGATCGTTGACGATGTCGACCGGGGTGCCCACCGGGACCAGCGGGAACAACGCCGCGATGTCCTCCGGATACAGGCGCACGCAGCCGTGGGTCACCGCCATGCCGATGGCCATCGGATTGTTGGTGCCGTGAATGTAGATCTCGCCGTGACTGAGCGTCGTCTGCAACGCCCACTCGCCCATGGGATTGTCGGGGCCGGCGGGATAGATCCTCGGGATCGGATCACCTTCCTTGGCGTGCGCCTTGAGGATCGAGGGCGTCGGAATCCACACCGGGTGCGGCACCTTGCGCACGATGCGCGTGACTCCGACCGGGGTATCCCATCCCCTGGTGCCGGGACTGACAGGATAGGTGATCACGATCGGCCGGTCGTGCCGCCGCGTCCGCGGAAAGTAAAAGAGCCGGTGCGCGGCCAGATTGACCACGATGCCCCGACGCGGCACTGCAGGCAGGATGAATCGGCCGGGGATCACCACCGTGGTGCCACGTCCCGGCAGCCACATGTCCACGCCCGGATTGGCGGCCTGGATCTCCCAGTAGCCGACACTGTAGCGGCGGGCGATGCCGAGCAGCGTATCGGACGCCCTGGATCGGACCCGCCTGTCATGACCGATGAGCGCCCCCGCCTGCGGCAGGGTGAATACCGCCGCCCGGCTCACGGTGCAGCCGAGCGCGAGCGCGAGCGCGAACAGCACCATCCCGGCCCACCGCGTGCGTGTCTGCATGGAGTGCATCGTCCCGATTCCCGGCTGCTGCGCGAAGCCGCGATCCGGCCCGCTCATCGATATTATAACCTGTGAAGCGATGATCCTGTCCCGCAGCTTGCCTCGCGATTTTTACCTTCAGGACACCCTGACGGTGGCCCGGCAACTGCTCGGCATGCACCTGGTGCACCGCAGCGGCGCCGCCCTGCGCGTCGGGAGGATCGTCGAAACCGAGGCATACCAGGGACCTCAGGACCGGGCGGCGCACTCCTCCCGGGGCCGCACCGCGCGCACCGAGGTCATGTTCGGGCCCGCGGGGCATGCATATGTCTATTTCATCTATGGATTCTGGCACTGCATGAACGTGGTCACGGCCCCCGAGGGCGTGCCGCATGCGGTGCTGCTGCGGGCGCTCGAGCCCGTCAGCGGCATCCTGGAGCGCACCTGCGGGCCAGGGCTGCTGTGCCGGGCAATGGACATCGACAGGCGTCTGAACGGGGCGGACCTCTGCGCCAACACGCTGTGGATCGAGCGCCCCCCCGGTGCGCGTCCGGTACGGATCGGACGCGCTCGGCGCATCGGCGTGGACTATGCCGGTCCCTGGGCCCGTCGGCCCTGGCGGTTCTTCGACCGTGACTCCGCCCACGTTTCAAAGACACCGCGCCGGTCCTAGGCGCGGGGCGAGCGAACCTCGGGGACCGGGCGGCGCTGAGCGCTGCCGCGAGGCCGCCAGCCGCCCGCCTCAACCCGTCGCCGGTGCGCCCGGCGACAGCGACAGCAGCTCGCTGCCTTCCGACACGCGCTCGCCCGCCGCGAAATGCACCGCCTCGACCACACCCTCGAAGGGCGCGACGATGCGGTGTTCCATCTTCATGGCCTCGATCACCATCAGCACCTCGCCCGCGCTCACCTTCTGCCCCACTTCGACGGCGACCGCCGACACCACCCCGGGCAGTGGTGTGCTCAGGCCGCCGGTCGCGGCGGCAGCGGCGAACTCGCGGCTGCGCGGGTCTGCGATCACAAACTCGTGATGCGCCGCCCCGCTCCACAGGTGCACACGCGAGCCGTCCCGGAAATACCGCCCCTCGCGCCGCCGGTCCCCGACCTGGGCCGCGACCCGCGCGTCGCTCCAGGCGACTTCCCCCAACTCCAGCGGCGCCTCGGCGCGCGAGCCGGCATGCTCCGCGCCGAGAAGCGCCGTCCGCGGCACGCCCTGCTCGAAACACAGCCGGATGCTGTGCTCGCGTCCCTGCGCCGCCAACAGCAGCTCGACACAGGAGGGCAGATTGGGCGCAAAACCGTCACCGAGACTCCAGGGACTCGCCTGCCGGCTCACGCGCCCGTGCGCCGCGAGCGCGGCGAGCACGATGCTGCCGGCGTCCGTTGCACCCGCAGCGGCAAACTGCGCGCTGTGGCCCTCCAGCAGGGCAACGCTGTGGCGGACTTCCAGAAACGCAGGCGAGCGCAGCACGCCGCTCAGCCAATGTTCGTTGGTCTGCACACCGGCCAGATACGTCCGGTCCAGCGCCTGCGCCAGCAGGTGCGCCGCCTGCGACCGCCGCGGAGCCCAGGCAATCACCTTCGCGAGCAGCGAGTCGTATGCCGCCGGCACGGCATCCCCGGCGGCAAATCCGGCATCGACGCGCAGCCCCTCGCCCTGCGGCCACTCGGCCAGCGTCAGCGTGCCGGCGCTCGGCAGAAAGTCCCGTCGCGGATCCTCGGCGCACACCCGGGCCTCGATGGCGTGGCAGA
>JAKAFQ010000792.1 GCA_021817875.1 Pseudomonadota bacterium | reverse complement strand
GCGGGCGATTTAGTAAACTACCGGCATGTACACGCACCTGCAGCTTCGCGATTCGGACCGCCAGCCGGTCACGCTTGGAACGCTCGCGCGCATGAAGGCGCACGGCGAGAAGATCGCGAGCCTGACATGCTATGACGCCAGCTTCGCGGTCCTGCTCGATGCCGCCGACGTCGACGTCGTGCTGGTGGGGGATTCCCTCGGCATGGTCATCCAGGGGCGCGACACCACCGTGCCGGTGACCATGGATCAGATGGTCTATCACAGCGCGGCGGTCGCGCGCGGCCTGCACCGACCGTTTCTCATTGCGGACCTGCCCTTCATGAGCTATCCGACCAAGGAGCGCGCGCTCGAGAACGCCGTGCGCCTGATGCAGGAGGGCGGCGCGAAGATGGTCAAGCTCGAAAGCGGCGGCGGGCAGGTCGAGATCGTGGAGTTCCTGACGAGCCACGACATCGCCGTGTGCGCGCATCTGGGCCTGAGGCCGCAGTCGGTGCACAAGACCGGCGGGTTCCGCGTCCAGGGCCGCGAGGACGATGCGGCCGCGCGCATGCTCGAGGACGCCAAGCGGCTCGAGGCCGCCGGTGCCGACGTGGTGCTGCTCGAGTGCATCCCCTCGGCGCTCGGCAAGACCATCACCGATGCGCTCGCCGTGCCGGTGATCGGGATCGGCGCCGGGCCGGACACCGACGGGCAGATCCTCGTGCTGTACGACATTCTCGACATCACCACCGGGCGCAAGCCCCGCTTCGTGCACAATTTCATGGCCGGGGCCGGGGATAACCTCGAGGCCGTCAAGCGTTATGTCGCGGCCGTGCGCACGCGCACCTATCCTGGGCCCGAGCATTGCTTCTAAAGGTCATGCGTCGCGCCACGAGCATCGCCGAGGTGCGTGCCGCCGTGCGCGAGTGGCGCCGCGGCGGCGAGCGCGTCGTGTTCGTGCCCACCATGGGCAACCTGCATGCCGGGCACATGAGTCTGATGGAGGCCGCCGGCGCGCACGGGGAGCGCTTCGTCGCCAGCATTTTCGTCAACCCCATGCAGTTCGGGCCGAACGAGGACTTTGCCCACTATCCGCGCACGCCGGAGCGCGACGCGCAGATGCTGCGCGATGCCGGCTGCGATCTGATGTTCTCCCCGGACGTGGCGGAGATGTATCCGCGCGGCGCCGAGCAGAGCACGCGCGTGGAGGTACCGGGGCTCTCGGACATTCTCTGCGGGGAGTTCCGTCCCGGCCATTTCCAGGGCGTCGCCACCGTGGTGTGCAAGCTGCTGCACATCGTCGAGCCCGACGCGGCGGTGTTCGGCGAGAAGGACTTCCAGCAGCTGACCGTCATCCGTCGCCTGGTCACCGACCTGTGCATGCCGGTGCACATCATTGCCGCCCCCACGGTGCGCGATGCCGACGGACTCGCCATGAGTTCGCGCAATCAGTACCTCAGTGCCGCCGAGCGCGCGCGCGCGCCGGCACTGTACCGCGCACTGGCGGCGGCGGCCGCGCGCCTGGCCGGCGGCGAGCGCGACTACTCCGCCATCGAGCGTGACGGTCTGCGCACCCTCGAGGCCGAGGGTTTCCGGTCCGATTACTTCGCCATCAAGTGCGCCGAGGATCTGACCCCGCCGGGTCCGGACAGCCACCACCTGGTGGTGCTCACGGCGGCGCATCTCGGCCGGGCGCGGCTCATCGACAACGTTCAGGTCAGGGTGTGAGGGCAGCCGCCTGGCGCGCAAGCGCCCAGTCGATGTGCTCGCGCACCAGGGGCGAGGCGTGCTCGCGCTGGCGGTGCAGGGCCGCGCCGACCGAGGGGTCTGGCGGGGCATTGCCGAGCGCCACTGCGATGTTGCGCGACCAGCGCTCGTAGCCGATGCGGTAGATGGCCAAGCCGCGCATGCGGGCGTCGAACTCCGCCTCGCTCCAGGCTGAAAGCGCCGTCAGGCGCGGGGCGTCCAGGCCGTGGCGCACCTTGAAGTCCGGATGCCGTGCGGCGCGCGCGAACTTGTTCCACGGACAGACCAGCTGGCAGTCGTCGCAGCCGTAGATCCGGTTGCCGATCGCTGCGCGCAGCTCGAGCGGAATGGCTCCGTCGAGTTCGATGGTCAGGTAGGAGATGCAGCGGCGCGCATCCAGCCGATAGGGCGCGAGGATCGCCTCCGTCGGGCAGACACGGATGCACTCCGAGCACGTGCCGCAGTGGGCGCTCGCCGGTGCGTCGAGCGGCAGCGGCAGATCCGTCAGCATCTCCCCCAGAAAGAACCACGAGCCGGCCTCGCGCGCGATCAGGTTGGTGTGCTTGCCGATCCAGCCGAGGCCGCCGTTGCGGGCGAGCGCCTTCTCCAGCACCGGGGCGCTGTCGACACAGACGCGGTAGCCGAAGCTGCCGATCCGCGCGGCCAGCTCCCGTGCCAGGCGCGCAAGCGCTGCGCGCATGACCTTGTGGTAGTCGCGGCCGAGGGCGTAGCGGGACACGTAGCCGCTCGCCGGGTCGGCGAGCACCGCCTCGGCGGGGCGCGCCTCGGCAGGCCAGTAGTCCATGCGCACGCTGAGGACGCGCACCGCGCCGGGCAGCAGCTCTGCCGGGCGGCTACGCAG
>JAKAFQ010000791.1 GCA_021817875.1 Pseudomonadota bacterium | reverse complement strand
ATGGCGTGGGCCACCCGGCCGGTGACATCGACGAACGCCAGATCGCCGAGCTTGCGGTTGGTGCGGTCGAGGCGGGTGGCGAGCTGGGTCGCCAGCTCGAACACCAGCCCGGGACTTTCGGCGGCGATCTGCCGGAAGCGCGGGTAGGTCATTTCGGCCAGCTCGCACGCATTGCGCGTGCGAACCCAGGCGCTGCGCGTCGCCTGATCCTGGAAAAACAGGCCCATCTCACCAAAGAACTGACCGCGGTTGAGGTAGGCCAGCACCATCTCGTTGCCTTCCTCGTCCTCGATCATCACCTCGACGGAGCCGCTGATGATGTAGTAAAGGACGTCCGGAAGGTCACCAGCGTGGATGACCACCGTCTTGGACGGCACCGTGCGGATGCGGCAGTAGCTGAGAAATCGGTTGATCGCCGGAATGTCACTGAGCGGCTTGACGACGTTCTCTTCCATTAACGGCACCCCGAGCTGACTGTAGCCTCGACGGAGGTTACTTAATATGCGTCCCCCGGGGAGCAAGCGTACCGCACGAGACGCGCGGAATACCAGAGACACTTACACCCAGTACGCGGTGCTCGTCATGACGCGGGCGGTGCCGCGCATGAGCTCGCGCACCGGCGCCGGTAGATCGATTCCACCGGCCGCCCGGGCATGCGCGCCGTGCGCGGCCTCGTCGGCCTGCATGGCCTTGACGATGGCGCGGCTGCGCAGGTCGCCGGCCGGCAGTGCGCCAAGATGCGAGTCCAGATGACCCTCGACCTGTCGCTCCGTCTCGACCACGAACCCGAGGCTGACCGGGTCCCCGATGAGGCCGGCCAACGCCCCGATGGCGAACGAGCCGGCATACCACAAAGGGTTGAGCAGACTCGGCCGGGCATCGAGCTCGCTCAGGCGCGTCTCGCACCACGCGAGGTGATCCGCCTCTTCCTCGGCGGCCTTGAGCAGCATGCTGCGGGTGGTGGCCGTACGCGCCACCAGCGCCTGGCCGTGATACAGGGCCTGGGCGGCGATCTCTCCGGCGTGATTGACCCGCATCAGGCTGGCCGACCGCCGCTGATCGTCGGCCGAGAGACCCTGCTGCCCCGTCTCGGCATGCGCTGGCGGGCCGGGCACCGGGCGTGCCGCGCGGGCGGGTGCAAAAAGCGCCCGCAGCGCCCGATCGACCATGGTGATGCAAGGGTCCAGCACTCGGTAGGCGTCCATGCACTTATTATAAGTGCTACGGCGGGGCTCGGGGTGGCGCGGATCACTCGGCGGCTTGCGAACGCGGGTTTTGCAATACGGGCGCACCTTCAGTAGACTTGCCGGCCCTTCGGATAGGGTCCCATTCGGATTGCAGCCCTCGGGCTCGAGGCTTTATATGAAGACGGTTTTCGCCAAATCCGGCAGCGTCCGGGGCGATTGGCTCGTGGTCGACGCGACCGGCAAGACGCTCGGGCGTCTCGCCACGCAGATCGCCCATCGCCTGAAAGGCAAGCACAAGGTCGATTACAGCCCCCATGTCGACATGGGCGACCACATCGTGGTCCTCAATGCCGGCAAAGTGCGGGTGACCGGCCGCAAGCTGAGCGACAAGATTTACTACCACCACACCGGCCACATCGGCGGCATCAAGTCGATCGCGCTGCAGAAGCTGCTCGACGAGCACCCGGAACGCGCGATCGAATTCGCCGTGAAGGGGATGCTGCCGAAGAACCCGCTGGGCCGACGCATGTTCAGAAAGCTGCACGTGTTCGCCGGCGGCGAGCACCCGCACCAGGCCCAGCAGCCGCGACCGATCGAGATCTGAGCCCGAGATCTGAGGAATCCCAGATGGCAGTCCAGCAACTGAATTACGGCACCGGTCGGCGCAAGACCGCCACGGCGCGCGTGCACCTGCGGGCCGGCAACGGCCAGATCACGGTCAACGACCGCCCGCTCGACGAGTTCTTTGGCCGTGAAACCGGCCGGATGATCGTGCGCCAGCCGCTCGAAGCGCTGCACATCGGTGCGCGCTTCGACATCCGCGTCACGGTGCAGGGTGGCGGCATCACCGGCCAGGCCGGCGCGATCCGTCACGGCATCACCCGCGCCCTGATCGAGTACGACGAAACCCTGCGCAAGCCGCTGCGGGATGCGGGCTTCGTCACCCGGGATGCCCGTGAGGTCGAAAGAAAGAAGGTCGGGCGGCGCAAAGCCCGCCGCGGCACCCAGTACTCCAAGCGCTGACGGGATCTTGAAGCCGGCGCCGGGGTGGGTTTGAATACTCGCCCCGGTTGTCTGACGGCCGCGTTCACCGCCGGTTTTTGGGGGATCGTCTAGTGGTAGGACAACGGACTCTGACTCCGTTTACCTAGGTTCGAATCCTAGTCCCCCAGCCAAAACGGCAGAGGCCCACCGCGAGGTGGGCCTTGTCGTTTGGGCGGGGACGGGATGAGAACCTGGGGAACCGAGGTTCGACAAATTTGCCGGGAGCAAATTTGGACGGCCAACGGCCGGCCCCGCAGGGGCGAGTCCCACGACGGGACGAGCAATCCTAGTCCCCCAGCCAAAACGGCAGAGGCCCACCGCGAGGTGGGCCTTGTCGTTTGGGCGGGGACGGGATGA
>JAKAFQ010000790.1 GCA_021817875.1 Pseudomonadota bacterium | reverse complement strand
ATGCCGCATCAGTCTGAGTGGCTTGTGGAGCTGGTCGATGCGGTGACGCCGGCGTCTCAGCTCGAGAGCGCGGGCGCCGATGAGCAGCTGCGGCGCGCCATCGAGGCGCTGCCACCGCGCTGCCGGGAAATTCTGCGACTTCACTTCGGTAGCGGCATTCCCCATCAGGAAATCGCCGCGCGCCTCGGCGTATCGCGCAAGGTCGTCAAGCGTGACATGGCACGGGCCTACGCGTGGCTGCGCTTGAGCCTGAAATCAGAGTCACCGCAATCATGAATCCCGAGGAGCACCCGGACAGCCCACAGCAGATTGCCGAACGGGCGGCGTACTGGCTGGTGACGCTGCAGTCCGAGGAGCTGACGCCGCAGAAGCGCGCGCAGCTGATCGACTGGCTGCGAGCCTCGCCGCAGCACATCTCGGAGCTGCTGCGGACGCTCATGCTGCAGCGCGAGCTCGCCCGATTCAAAGGCTGGCATCGAATCAGGCCGCTCGCCGAGCCTGCCGCGCCGCACAGCGTCACACGGCTCGAGGTGCCGCGCCGCCAGGCCCCCGTCCCGCCGTTCGCCCACCGCGTGCGCCCCACGGCGCTCGCCGCCGCGGGCATCGTCCTTCTCTGCGTCCTGGGGATCTGGCTTTCCACGCATCTGCGTCAGACAGTGCTCGCGACGCAGCGCGCCGAGCGTCGCGAAGTGACCCTCGCCGACGGCAGTGTGGTGGACCTGGCACCGGACAGCGAAGTCGTGGTGCGCTACCGCGCCCGGGAACGCCTTCTGACACTCGAGCACGGCGAGGCTCTGTTCCACGCCGCCGACAATGCCCAACGTCCCTTCATCGTGCAGGCCGCCGAAACCCGCGTGCGTGCTCTCGGAACCGTGTTCGACGTGCGGTGCGGCGACCAGGCGGTCTCAGTGACCGTGGTCGAAGGACGGGTGAGCGTTACCCGGCGGCACAGACCCGGGGCTTCAAACCCCCATGCCGGTCACCGGACACTGCCGATCACGTTGAGCGCCAATGAGGAGGTCACCATCCCTGCGCGGGGGCTCCCGGCAACAGTACGCAGGGTGCGCAGCGCCGTCATCGCCAGCTGGGCGAGCGGCGAACTGGCGTTCGACAACCAGACGATCAACGAGATCGTCCATCGGTTCAACCTCTACAACAGGCTTCAGATCAGGGTACTGGATCCAGCCCTCGGCACGCGGCGGCTGAGCGGCGTGTTCGACGCCGACGATCCGCAGTCCTTTGTCGCCCTGGTCGAGGCCGTCACGCACGCGCCCGCGATACGACGCAACCCAGATCTCATCACGCTCGGCGTGTCAGCCGGCACCGGCCCCCGTTCACGCTGAACCCGCGCGGAGCGCGCGGCATCGAAGAAATTCATCCACTGAGGGGGGCCATGCGAGAGGTACGTCCGGTCTTCGTCCATGCACCGACAATAATCCGCTGCATGACGTGGGGGTACCTGATGACTGTGCTGCTTTCAAGCCTTGTTCCGCGTGCTCTCAGTGCGCAGTTGCCCGTCTCAGGCGCGCCGGTTCGGGTGCAAAGGCCCTGTCATCTTTCGATTGCCCGCGAACCGCTCAGCCACGCCCTGGTGCAACTCGCAGAGGAGTGCGGCCTGCAGTTCGCCCACCTGGCGCATGACGGATCCGGCCATCTCCTCGTCGGTCCGCTGTCCGGCGTGTTCACGCGCAAAGCCGCACTGCGACGGCTGCTGCACGCGACGCCCCTGACGTACCGGTTCATCAACGACCATACCGTGGCGATCGTCCCCCGGCACGCCGTGACCGCAGCAAGACGCGCTTCTCCGCGCCGGCTGCCCGATGCCCGTGCCGCCTCCCAACGGAAAGCCGCGCGAGGCCGCCCCCACGGGATGCTGTCGCGCTTTCTCGCCTTCTTCGCGCTCTGCGGATTTCTGTCGTTTCACGCCGGCCATGCCTGCGCAAAGGGTGCGGCTGGCGACAGCCTGACCGCCGTCCCGACATTGCAGGAGGTGGTCGTCACCGCGCAGCGGCGCGCCGTGAACATGCAGAGCACATCGGTATCGGAAACCGCCGTCTCCGGCAGTGCCATTCTCAATCAGCACATCGACCGCATCAGCGACCTCGAGACCCAGGTGCCGGGACTGTCCGTCACCACCAGCGGCTTCACAGAAAACATCAATATCAGAGGAATGGGCAATACCACGGCATCGCCGACTGTCACCACCGGCGTGCCCGTGTTCCGAGACGGACTCTACGAGCCGGAGGCAATCCTGCTCACTGAGCCGTTCTACGACATCCACGACGTCGAGATCCTGCGCGGACCACAAGGCACTCTCATCGGGCAGAACTCGACGGGCGGTGCGGTGGTCATCAATTCAAATAACCCCAATTTCCGGGGTGTCAATGGCTATGCGCAGCTGGTTGCCGGCGATTACGGCAGAAAAAGAATCGATGGAGCGGTGAATCTGCCGATCAACCATGAGCTGGCCGCGCGTCTCGCCTTCAACTTCGAAAAGCGGCACAGTTTTTTCCAGAATATCGGTCCGCAGATCGGCGATGCCAACGCGGGGGTGTACTCGAACCCCGGTCACATCAATGAGAAGAACAT
>JAKAFQ010000789.1 GCA_021817875.1 Pseudomonadota bacterium | reverse complement strand
CCGCTTCACGGCCCGCCTGGCGTACCGGGGCGCTGGAACGGTGGAGTTCCTCGTCGATCTTGAGCGCGGGGAATTCTATTTCCTGGAGATGAATGCGCGCATCCAGGTCGAGCACCCCGTCACCGAGGCGGTCACCGGCATCGATCTGGTGGCCGAGCAGATCGCCATCGCCGCCGGCGAGGGACTGCGGTTCAGCCAGTCCGAGATCACTTGGCGCGGCCATGCGATCGAGTGCCGCGTCAATGCCGAGGATCCGGCGCGTGATTTCCTGCCGAGCCCGGGTTGCGCGAGCGCGGTGCGCTGGCCCGATGGGGAGGGCATTCGCGTCGATACCCACATCGAGGCCGGTGCGCGCATTCCGCCGTTCTACGATTCGCTGATGGCCAAGATCATCGCCCACGGTACGGATCGCGAGGATGCGCTCGAACGGATGTGGCGCGCCATCGCCGCGACCCGCATCGGGGGAGTCGCCACCAACCTGGCATTCCACTCGACGGTGCTCGCAAACGCGCAGTTCCAGGCCGGCGGCGTCGACACGGGGTTCCTGGCGCGCCTGCTCGGCGGCGCGCCGCTTACCGTGGAGGCCCGCTGTGGCTGACATTCAACTGGTCGAGACGTCGCTGCGGGACGGCAACCAATGCGTCTGGGCCGCACTGGGGATCGATACCGCCAGAACTCTGACGGTCGCGCCGGTGATGGACCGGGTGGGCTTCAAGGCCATCGACTTCACGACGTCCACGCACATGGGAGTGGCGGTGCGCTACAAGCGGGAGGATCCCTGGGAGCGCATCCGGCTGATGGCCGCGGCCACGCCCCGCACGCCGCTGCAGTTCATGTCCACCGGCTTTCGCTTCATCTCCTGGGAAACGGCGAGTCCCGAGTTCATGGCGCTGGCCTTCCGCACCCTGGCGCGCAACGGCATCCGTCGCTTCTGCCTCGCCGACCCGATGAACGATGCGGAGGCGAATATCGCCTGCGCCCGCATGATCAAGGCCGGCGGCGGCGAGTACGTCATTGCCGCTCTCGTGTTCACCATCAGTCCGATCCACGACGATGCGTACTATGCGCAACGCGCGCGCCGGCTCGCCGCCTGCGCCGATGTCGATGCGCTCTACATCAAGGATCCGGGTGGTCTGTTGGCCCCGAAACGCGCCGCAACGCTGATTCCGGCAATCAAGGCGTGCATCGGCGCAAAGCCGCTCGAGCTGCACTCGCACTGCACGATCGGTCTGGCCGAGCACACCTACCTCGAGGCGCCCGATCTGGGCGTCAGCGCCTTGCAATGCGCCTGCGGAGCGGCA
The DNA here is from genome assembly GCA_021817875.1 of Pseudomonadota bacterium. Next base: position 1,289 of record JAKAFQ010000789.1, on the reverse strand, counting down.
GCCGACGGCATCTCCAATCCGCCCGCCGGACGGATGGTCGCGAATCTGCGTGCCTTGGGCCATACCGTGCAGATCGACACCGAGGCGCTGGCCGAGCTCGAGAGCTACTTCACCCGTCTCGCCGAGGCGGAGGGACTGCCGAGCGGCAGCCCGCAGGGGTTCGATGCCGGCTACCAGCATCACCAGTTGCCCGGCGGCATGGTCGGCACCATGCGTCGTCACCTCCAGGAGAGTCGCATCGCGCACCTCGAGGGGGCGGTGATCGAGGAGTTGGGACGTGTGCGCCAGGAGCTCGGCTGGCCCATCGTCATGGCTCCGTTCTCGCAGATCCTGCTGACGCAGGCGGTCATGAACGTCACGAGCCCAGAGCGGTACTCGGTGGTGCCCGATGAGCTCATTCGTTATGCGATCGGCCGCTTCGGCCGACCCACGGTGCCGATCGAGCCGAACGTCATGGACCGGATCGCCTCGCTGGCGCGCACGCGCGAACTGGAGGCTGAGCCACCGATGCCGTCCCTCGCAGAGCTGCGCCGCAAGCTCGGCGAGAACCTGTCGGATGAGGAGTTGCTGCTGCGCGCGACGATGCCTCAGGCCCAGGTCGACGCGATGCTCGCGGCCCCTCAGGCGCCTCGGCGCTACGATCCCTCGAGCCGCCCGGTGCTGGATCTGATCCGCAAACTCACGGCACGCAGCGATCTGTCGGAGGTATCGGTGCAGAAAGAGGGCTTCCGACTGCACCTGCGCCGATCCGGCGCGCGAGCGCGGCACCCCTCTGGCGCGCAGTGACGACGCCATGAACCTCGACAACTCGCCACCGCCGATCAAGGGGCTGATGTTCGACGTCGACGGCACGCTGCTGTTGAGCGACCGATCGCTGGGGGCCTACCAGGTGTTACCGGGTGCGATCGAGGCGCTTACCGCCCTGCGCGAGCGGGGCTTCCCGTTCGTACTGCTCACCAACGGCAGCAACTATCCTCCGGCGGAGCAGGCGGCGAAGCTGCGCAACTCCGGACTGCCGATTGCCGACGAGCAGATGATCACGCCCTCCAGCGTAACCGCGCACTACCTGTCCCGGCGCTCCGTGCGACGTGTCCTGGTGCTGGGCACCCGCGGCGTCGGCCATGCGCTCGAGGACGCCGGCATCGAGACCGTGTACACCGGTGAGAGTGCCGCGACCGAGGTCGACGCGGTCTACGTCGGCTGGCACCCCGAGTGCGGCATGAAGGACATCGAGACCGCCGCGCAGGCCATCTGGGCGGGCGCCAAGCTGTTCTCGGCCTCGGACGTTC
>JAKAFQ010000788.1 GCA_021817875.1 Pseudomonadota bacterium | reverse complement strand
GAGGCCGGAATACGGGCCATCGATCGCTGTTTCTTGCGTCTTGGGTGTGTTGACGCTCTGTGGCTTCGTGCTCATTTTTCCCATTGCTTCATTATCTTTACCCAATGTCTGCGCGACAGACCATGGTCCCCTTTGATCGGCCCTCGCGCCCGTATGCTAGGGGCGCGCGGCCTTCTGCGCCAGCGGGGCAGATCATGTCCCCGGGGAGCGTGCCACTTGCGCCGGGTAGGCTTTGGGTCGCTCGCCTGGTGGCAAACGAGTTTCGGGCATTTGGCTTGGCTCGCGATGTGCTGCCGATCATCTCCCGCATGACCGCGGTACCCAAGTCGGCGTTTGCCCGCCCGAACGTGCGGCAGCACTGCAAGTCGCTGAGCGTGGGAAGCCTCACTCCCGCTCCGACCCGTATCGTCCTCCTGGACGATGTCGTCACCCAGGGGCACCCTGCTGGCTGTCGCGAGTCGTGTCGCGGATGTTTACCGCGTCGGCGAGGTGCGGGCATTCGCTTTGCTGCGCACGATGAGCGGCGGGGAAGTCGATCACATCGCTGGCCTGCGCCCCGGCACGCTCATCAGTCCGTGCGTAGGCGCCATCGAGTTCCGGGGGATAACGGCCGCGCGGCCAGGTCGCGCTGAACCCCAGAAATAGATACGGGTGAAATCAGCGTCCGTCCATGGCGCGGCTCTATGCGCTGTGGAGTTCAGCATTTCCGAATTGCCTTCGGGATCCTGGGAAGCCCAGCATCCTCGGCCACCATACAATGACGAGACTGCCGTATTCGGGGTCGCCGCTCTCTATGGACGGCTTCTCGATTATTTAGCGCTTTCGCCGCGTTACTCAGAAACCGCGCGCTTCTACGGCGAATTGTATAAGTACGGCAACTTGATATATTCTCGGCTGCGGCGAACAGCTTGGTTTGGGGCGATTTAATGGCTGAAAGCGAACTTGCTAGCGATCTGGAGGCCTCGGTAGCCGAGGCTGACGTGCCTCCGTTGCAGCGCCCCCAGCCCGTCAGCATGGAAACGCTGGAAGGCATGACAGCCGTCGCCCAGACGATCCTAGCGCTGGCGCGCAAGCGCGCGCTGGCCCCAAATCTAACGAAATCCCCTCGGCGGTACTCGCTCACTGAAGTCGCCGAACTGGTACCGATACCCCGTAAGACCCTTGAATATGCCATTCAAACCAAGGACTTACCGAAGGGCGAGGTGGAGGGTCGGCGGCGACTGTTCACTCTCGAGGACGTAGAGAAATTTCGCAAATACGCCGGCACTCTCCGCTGGCGCCCCCCTGGCACTCGGCCCGCAATTATCACTGTGGCAAACAACAAGGGAGGTGTAGGAAAAACATCTTGCACGGTGCATCTGGCGCAATATTTTGCGCGACAAGGCTACCGGACACTCGCGGTGGATCTCGACCCGCAGGCGAGCCTCACCACCCTCTTCGGTTTGCTTCCGGACTCAGATGTCCCTGACGAGGCGACCGCCCTGCCCTACTTTCGAGGCGACACAGATTCTCTGAGCGGTGCCGTGCGCCGCACACATTGGTACGGGCTCGATCTGATTCCAGCGAATCTCGCCCTTTCGGACGCGGAGTTTTCTCTGGCGTACAGGGGTACTCGGGAAGAAGGATTTGCATTCCATCGGCCCTTGCTCGCGGGCTTAGAGAGTATTGGTGACAACTACGACGTCATCGTGCTCGATACGCCGCCGGCGCAGGGCTTCATTACGCTGAATGCATTGTTCGCCGCCACCGGCCTGTTGGTCCCGCTTACCCCCGCGATGCTTGATTTCGCGTCGGTCGGGACATTTTTGCGCATGCTCACCGCGAACATGCAAGTGCTCAGCGATTACGAAGGTCGCGCGAAGACCCTCGGGTTCATGCGGATTTTGTTCTCGAAATTCGAAGGCAGCAACAAGGTTCATCAGCAGATCGAGCGCTGGGTTCGCAAAGGTTTTCCGGGGCACGTGCTTGCGAAGAATCTTGCCCTTTCCGCGGCGTTGCGCACCGGGCCGGACATGCTCACCGCCTATGAAGCATCTTCCGAAAACACCACACGCACGCTCGACCCGCGCACATTGCGGCGCGCCATTGAGTTTCTCGATAGTGTCAATGAGGAGATCGAGGGACTGGTGCAGGAGCAGTGGTTGCCCGGAATCCCAGGGGCTGAGGGGTAATCGTGACTAAGGAGCGCCGGTCGGTAGGCGATGAGGTCTTCAAGGATCTGGAGACTCATATGCAGGACGGGTCGTTGCAGAGCATTGCGCCCGCCGCGCGGTCGTTTGCCCCCACCACTCGTGCCGCGCAGAATCTGGTGCAGGGCGCGGGCGCTACGATCGATCGACTGAAGGAATCCCTCGCTCAGCTCAGAGCAGAACGGAATGCCGGCCTAGTCGTGCTTGCGCTTGATCCGAAGCGCATCCGCCATAGCTCGCAGGTATCGCGCTCGGGGCTGAGCCTGCAAGAGAGTGACCCGGATCTTCTTCAGCTCAAGGAGGCGCTTAAACGCGACGGACAGCGCCAGCCAATCGGTGTTCGAGAGCTCACTGGCGATCCGAATCCAGAATACGAACTGATCTTCGGCCATCGGCGCCAC
>JAKAFQ010000787.1 GCA_021817875.1 Pseudomonadota bacterium | reverse complement strand
GATCTCTCTGCCGTCGACCACTCTTCGAAGCGATGCAGGACGAATGCGCGCCGGTAGGTCGGGGGAAGCTCGCGCAGGGCCTGCTCCAGCACGGCCAGTTCCTCGGCAGCCATGACTCGCCGGTCCGGACTCAACCGATCGACGAATTCCCGCTCCGGGCCGCTGCGATCGAGCCGGTCCCGGCTGGCGCGCTGACGGATCCGGTCCACCGCGAGATTGGCCGCCGTCTTGAACAGGTAGGCGCGCAGGAAGCTGACGGTTCCGGGCTGGTGCAGCTGCAGAAGGCGGACGTAGGCTTCCTGCGCGACTTCGCGTGCCTCCTGTTCGTTGCCGAGCCGCGCAACCAGAAAGGATTGCAGTGTCCGGTTGTGCTCTTCGAACAGATGCGAGAGCGCGTGCACATGTCCCTGCGGTGGTTTCGCAGGAACATCGGCAGGGGCCCGATCGGGTTTGCTGCGCACTCGGCTGAACATCGGATCATCGCACCTGCTGCAGACAGGACCGTCCTAGCGTAAGACGAGTGAGCCGCCGTGTCCGGCACTGCGCCGCCCGCTCCGTGTTCGCTCCGGCGCATCCACGCGGCCACCGGATGGCTCGGATGGCGAATTTTTACATGATAATCAATCACTTGTCGCGCTATAGCGCCAGACCAGGGCTGCCGCGTACACCGCTCGGCCCGGGCACGCAGAACGGGAAGCCGCAGGAAATCGCCGAGCGGGCCCAGGCGTCCGCTCAAGCGCCCGACGATACCGGCCCGTTGGCAGCCTGATACCCAATGGCCGCAGGAGCGCTCCGCCGCCGACACCCGCTGCAATGACGAACGCATCGAGCTGTCCGTGCGGTTTCGTCGACACAGAGACGATGCGCTGGCGAGCGGCATGCAGCGCCTTCACCTCCGTCCCCAGCGCAATGCTTACTTTGCAGACCAGAGTCGAGGCTGCAGCAGCGTGCACGGGCGTGCACCAACATCCGATTCCCAAGTCCCGTACCGCATGCCGCACGGATGGGGCAAGACGGAATCTTAGCGGCAGCTCTTTGATGATATGGTGGGCGCTGAGGGCATCGAAGGTCAGTCAAAAATGCCTTTGCTCTCTTGAGCAATTCGGCCAATTCGTCGACGATGTAGGCGTTGCCTGTTTCCGGATTCTTCGGAAGTGCCATTGTTGCGCCCCTTGTGCGCTGCCCTTCGATCAGAGCCGCCGCGCCAGGACCGCAAGGGTTCGGTCTTTTCCCCCGCCGGAATCAGCGGCGGAGCAGGCGCGGCGGGTTCGGTGCGATCAGGCGGTTGCCTCGGTGCGCGGCAGCGGTTTCACCTTGGCGCGAAACCGGCGCTTGGCGTGCCACATGTCGTAATCGGCCTGCATCTTGTACCAGGTGCCCGGAGTGGTGCGCAGCGCCTTGGACAGTCGCAGGTCCATCTCGGCGCTCACAGCAGCCCGTCCGTTGACTACGCGCGAGAGCGCGACTCGGGTAACGCCAAGGTGCTTGGCAAACTCCGTAATGCTGATTCCGCCATCTGGTCGCAGCACGGTGTCTGCCAGAATTTCGCCGGGGTGCGGAGGGTTGTACATCTCGCTCATGGTGGCCTCGATCAGTGGTAGTCCCGGTAATCGACCAGAACGGCATCCGTACCGTCGAATGCGAACGTGACCCGCCAATTGCCGCTCACGGATACCGAGTAGTGCCCGGCCAGCTCGCCATGCAGCCCGTGGAAGCGCCAGCCGGGCAGGTTCATATCGCTCGGCTTGCCGGATCGGTGCAGGTGCTCCAACTGCAAGCGCAGCCGCTTGACGTGCTCGGGCCGGATGCCAGCCTTGGAGCCGGTCTTGAAGAATGCTTAAAGTCCGGCATGGCGGAACGAGCGGATCATGGTTTGTATCGTATAGCCGCGGTATACGACAGTCAATTTTCGCCGGCAGGCGGTGGGGTCCGGGAGACGGTGATGCGCCTATGCGCCCGCCGGTCGACGGAACGGCACCACGTTTGCCCCGGTGCGCAGCGCATCCAGATAATCGGACCAACTTTGCATCATGGCCCGCCGCTCGGGCAGGCGGGTCGAGCGGTTGTAGATCGCCCGCACCGATGAATCGCGGTGCGCCAGTTGCAGCTCGATCAGGTCCGGCGCATGACCTTGCTCGTTTAGCGCGGTGCTCGCCATCGCGCGGAAGCCGTGGCTTACGATCTTGTCGGGGCCATACCCCATGCGCCGCAGGGCTTGGTTCACCGTGTTTTCGCTGATCGGCTTACCCGGCACCAGCCCCGGAAACAGCAGCCCGTGCGCGTTGGTCCCAGTGATGGTGCGCAGCTCGCGCATCGGTAGCGGACGCGCGGGCCTCATCCAGTGAAACATCCGGCCACAGGCCGAAGGACAGCAGTTTTTCCTTACCCCCAAATCTGTACTTCATGCGCCACAGCTTGCCGCCCGCCGGGGTGACGTACAGGTGCAGGCCGGCGCCGTCTGCCGCCTGGTAGTGCCGTTCACCGGCTTCAGGGCCTTAATTGATCGCTCAGTGAGCTTTTCGCCGGTACGCATGGGCTGATACCCCCCAGGCGGAGGGGCCAGCGCTCCAACTACCCCGCCTTGCACCCC
>JAKAFQ010000786.1 GCA_021817875.1 Pseudomonadota bacterium | reverse complement strand
CGACTCGGTGAATCCCACGCGCACGCGCCCGGAGGTGCCGCTCGCGGCGGCCCGCGCCATCTGCTGGGCGCGGCGCACCTCCTCGAGGATGCGGCCCGCTTCGAGCGCGAACAGCCGTCCCGCGTCGGTCAGGCGGATGCGATAGCCGGAGCGATCGAGCAGCGCCACGCCGAGTTCGGCCTCGAGCGCCCGGAGCTGCTGCGTGAGCGGCGGCTGCGAGATGTTCAGGCGGCGCGCCGCTCGGGTCACGTTGAGCTCCTCGGCGACCGCCAGGAAGTAGCGCAGATGACGAAGCTCCATAGACGATACTTTTTACATATCGACTCGGCATTTTCAATATATTTTCGTCTCGTTTCCGAGGCGACTACAGTGGAGCCATGAACGCCAATGAACAGCCGGCCCCGGGGCCGAAGCCAAAGAAATCCGTCGCGCTCTCGGGCGTGCCGGCGGGAAACACTGCGCTGTGCACTGTGGGGCGCACCGGGAACGACCTGCACTACCGCGGCTACGACATCCTCGAGATCGCCACGGCGTGCGAGTACGAGGAGATCGCCCACCTGCTGATCCACGGCACCCTGCCGACCCGCGCCGAGCTCAGCGCCTACAAGGCCAAGCTGCGCGCGCTGCGCAGCCTGCCCGCGGCGGTACGCACGGTGCTCGAGACGCTCCCGGCCGCCGCCCATCCCATGGACGTGCTGCGCACCGGCGTATCGACGCTCGGGTGCGCTCTGCCGGAGAAGGACGATCACGGCGCCGCCGGCGCACGCGAGATTGCCGACCGGCTGATCGCCTCGCTCGGCTCGATGCTCACGTACTGGTACCACGCCAGCCACGGCGGGCACCGGCTGAACGTCGAGACGGACGACGAATCGATCGGCGGACAGTTCCTGCACCTGCTGCACCGCCGTCCGCCGCCGGCCGCCTGGGTGCGGGCGATGCACACCTCGCTCATCCTTTATGCCGAGCACGAATTCAACGCCTCGACCTTCACCGCGCGGGTGATCGCCGGCACCGGCTCGGACCTGTACTCGTGCATCGCCGGGGCCATCGGCGCGCTGCGCGGGCCGAAGCACGGCGGCGCGAACGAGGTGGCCTGCGAGATCCAGCAGCGCTACGCGGACGCCGACGGCGCCGAGGCGGACATCCGCGCGCGCCTCGCCAACAAGGAGGTGATCATCGGGTTCGGACACCCGGTGTACACCGTGGCCGATCCGCGCCATCAGGTGGTCAAGGCGCTCGCGCGCGAGCTCGCCGAGCAGGCCGGGGACCAGAAGATGTACGCGGTAGCCGATCGGATCGAGACGGTGATGATGCGCGAGAAGCGCATGTTCCCCAACCTCGACTGGTTCTCGGCGGTCTCCTATCACCTGATGGGAGTGCCGACCGCGATGTTCACGCCGTTGTTCGTCATCGCGCGCACCGCCGGCTGGGCTGCGCACGTGCTCGAGCAGCGCGCCGATGGGAAGATCATCCGCCCGGCCGCCCAGTACGTCGGCCCCGAGCCGCGCCGCTTCGTACCCCTCGATCAGCGTTCCTGACACCCAGACCCGAGCCGCATCATGTCCAGCCACACCGATTCCGCGCGACCCGCTCCCGACCAGGTCCTCACCGCTATCGCCGACTACGTGCTCGGCGCCGACCCGGGCGGGGAGCTGGCCTATCAGACCGCACACCATTGCCTGCTCGACACGCTCGGCTGCGGCCTCGAGGCGCTCGAATACCCGGCCTGCGCGAAGCTGCTCGGCCCGATCGTGCCGGGCACCTACGTGCCGCACGGCGCACGAGTTCCGGGCACCCAGTTTCAGCTCGATCCGGTGCAGGCGGCATTCAATATCGGCGCGATGATCCGCTGGCTCGACTTCAACGACACCTGGCTCGCCGCCGAGTGGGGACACCCCTCCGACAATCTCGGCGGCATCCTCGCCACAGCCGACTGGCTGTCCCGTCAGGCCGTTGCGCAGGGACGCGCGCCGTTGACGATGCGCGAGGTGCTCACGGCCATGATCCGCGCCCACGAGATCCAGGGCGTGATCGCGCTCGAGAACAGCTTCAACCGGGTCGGGCTCGATCACGTGGTGCTGGTGAAGGTGGCCTCGACCGCCGTGGTCGGACGGCTGCTCGGCCTCAGCCGCGAGGAGATCATCAACGCCGTCTCGCTGGCCTGGATCGACGGGCAGAGCCTGCGCACCTATCGTCACGCGCCGAACGCCGGCTCACGCAAGAGCTGGGCCGCCGGCGATGCCACCAGCCGGGCCGTGCGCCTGGCCCTGATCGCCCGCACCGGGGAGATGGGCTACCCGACAGCGCTCACCGCCAAGACCTGGGGGTTCTACGACGTGCTGTTCAAGGGACAGCCGCTGAAGTTCCAGCGCGACTACGGCTCGTACGTGATGGAGAATGTGCTGTTCAAGATCTCCTACCCCGCGGAGTTTCACGCGCAGACAGCGGTCGAAGCGGCCATGCAGCTGCACCGGCAGCTCAGCGAACTCGGCGCGAGTGCCGAGCAGATCGAGCGAATCACCGTGCGCACGCACGAGGCCTGCGTGCGCATCATCGACAAGCGCGGCCCGCTCGCCAACCCGGCCGACCGCGATC
>JAKAFQ010000101.1 GCA_021817875.1 Pseudomonadota bacterium | reverse complement strand
CATGAGAAACACATCGCCCGCATCGGAAAACAACAGCCGTTTGTCGCCGCTCAGCGCGGCGTTCGCCAGGCTGTGCTCGCCGCGCTCGATGAGGGCGCCGGCCCGCTCGAGATCGAGCGGGCCGGCGGCCGACGGCTCAGGCCGCGCCGGCCGCAGCAGATTCACCAGCAGATAGCCGCTCGCGAGCAGTGAGACGACGAGCGAGGCGCGCAGCATCCGCGCCGCGCCGGCCTGCGGCGCGAAGGTCCACCATAACTCGCCGCGATAGGGCACGTGCCGGTACAGCAGCAGGCCCGCCCACACCGACAGCAGCACGATGCCGCCGACGCTCGCCACCCAGATGGGGCTGAAACGCTCATCGAGCAGGGCGGTCGGGCGGTAGAACGCGTCTCGGCCGAGCGTCAGGACCGCGAGCGTGAGCGCGAGAAACAGCGCTTCCTGGAGCAGCAGGCCCTGCACCACCGCGACCACGATGCCGGCCGCGAGCAGCCCCCCGGCAAGCCGCGAGGCCGCACGGACCCGGCGGAACAACGGGCGCGAGACGAGCAGCAGAGCGAGTCCGATGATGCTCGCCGCCAGGCTCGCCAGCTCCGGCGCGGCGCGCGGCAGCATCCGCTCGAGCGGCGCCAGCGGGGTGCCGATGCCCGGCAGCATCACCAGGATCATCAGCAGCGCGCCGGCGAGAAACACCAGCGTGCCCGCCACCTGCGGCGCGACCGGCGTGACATACAGCGCGGCATGCCTGCGGGCACGCGCGAGGTGGCTGCGCTGCGCGCTCAGCTCCTGGTAGCCGAACAGCATGACGCCGACCAGCAGCGGCACCAGGTAATACACGGCCCTGAAGGCGAGCAGCGCGCCGAGCAGGGCATCGACCGAGGCCGCGTGCAGCGTCAGCAGGATCACCGTTTCGAACACGCCGATGCCGCCCGGCACGTGGCTGATGATGCCGGCGGTGAGCGCGATGGCGTAGGCGCCGAGGAAGGGCAGCAGGCCGATGTGCGCATCCGGAGGCAACAGCCACCACAGCACCCAGGCGGCCATGCTGAGATCCGCCGCGCTGAGGGCGATCTGTCCCCAGCCCACCGCCGCCCCCGGCGCCCGCAGCGCCCAGCCGCGCACTTCCAGCGTGCCCCGCGAGAGCGACGCCCAGAGCGCGTAGCTCGCGGGCGCCACCAGCAGCAACGCGCCGATCAGCAGCGACGCCCCGGGCGCCACGTGCAGCGCCGCGCCCGCGGAGCCCGGCGCGAGCGCCAGGGCGAGACCCGCGAGCACGATCAGCCCCAGAGCGATCGACAGGCTGTAGAAGACGGTGATGATCGCCACCTCGACCGCCGTGATGCCGGCCGTGGTGTACAGCCGCAGGCGGATGGCGCCGCCGGTGAAGGCGGAAAAGCCCAGGTTGTGACCGAACGCCGCGGCGATGAACGAGGTGAACAGCACCCGTGCATAACGCAGCCGCTTGCGCACATAGCGCAGCGCCAGCAGGTCGTACCCGCTGATCAGGCAGTAGTCCGCCGCCGTCAGGCCCAGGGCCGCGAGCACGTGGCCGCGGGGGATGGCGCGCAGCTGCGCGGCGAGATCGGACAGGCGCAGGCGGGCGAGCTGGCCGTGCAGCACATCGACCACCGCCCCGAGCACGAGCAGCGCGGCCAGGGGACCCAGCCAGCGGATGAGCGCGAGAGTGCGGCTCTCGTGCCCCTCCGCTGACGGCGGCGGATCCATCTCAGCGGGTGAGCGGTTTGTAGCGGATCCGGTGGGGTTGCACGGCCGCCTCGCCCTTGCGGCGCTTGAAGTCCTCGACGTAGTCCTGGTAGTTCCCTTCGAACCACACGGCCTGCGAATCGCCCTCGAATGCCAGGATGTGGGTGGCGATGCGGTCGAGGAACCAGCGATCGTGCGAAATCACCACCGCGCAGCCGGGGAAGCTGAGCAGCGCCTCTTCCAGGGCGCGCAGCGTCTCGACGTCGAGGTCGTTGGTCGGCTCGTCGAGCAGCAGGACGTTGCCGCCGGATTTCAGCACCTTGGCCAGATGGACCCGGTTGCGCTCGCCGCCGGAGAGCTCCCCGATCGTCTGCTGCTGCTGGGTGCCCTTGAAGTTGAACCGTCCGACGTAACTGCGCGAGGAGGTCTCGTAGTTGCCCACCTTGATCAGGTCGAGGCCGCCCGAGATCTCTTCCCAGACGCTTTTACGATCGTCGAGCGTCTGGCGCGATTGGTCGACATACGCCAGCTTGACCGTCGGTCCCACGCGGATCTCGCCGGCGTCGGGTTTTTCCGCGCCGGTCAGCATCCGGAACAGTGTCGTCTTGCCCGCGCCGTTGGGGCCGATGATGCCGACGATGCCGCCGCGCGGCAGGTTGAACGACAGGTTGTCGATGAGCAGCCGCTCGCCGAAGCCCTTGCGCAGGCCCTTGACCTCGATCACGAGCTCACCAAGCCGCTCACCCGGCGGGATGTAGATCTCGTTGGTCTCGTTGCGCTGCTGGAACTCGCGCGAGGCGAGCTCCTCGTAGCGCTGCAGGCGGGCCTTGCTCTTCGCCTGGCGCGCCTTGGGGTTCTGACGCACCCATTCGAGCTCGTGTTCGAGAGTCTTGCGCAGCGCCTCCTGCTCGCGCGCCTCGACGCGCAGCCGCTGCTCCTTCTGTTCGAGCCACGAGGTGTAGTTGCCATGCCAGGGGATGCCGTGGCCGCGATCGAGCTCGAGGATCCATTCCGCGACGTTGTCGAGGAAGTAGCGGTCGTGCGTCACCGCGATGACGGTGCTCGGATATTCCTCGAGATAGCGCTCCAGCCAGGCGATGGACTCGGCATCGAGGTGGTTGGTCGGCTCATCGAGCAGCAGCATGTCCGGCGCCGACAACAGCAGCCGGCAGAGCGCGACGCGGCGCTTCTCGCCGCCCGAGAGGGTGCCGATCGGGCTCTCCCAGGCCGGCAGGCGCAGCGCATCGGCCGCGATCTCCAGTTTGCGCTCGAGCTCCCAGCCTCCGGCCGCGTCGATCGCGTCCTGGAGCTTCGCCTGCTGCTCGAGCAGCGAGTTCATCTCGTCGTCACTCATCGGCTCGGCGAACCGATCGCTCAGCCGGTTGAACGCCTCGATCAGCCGCAGGGTCTCCCCGACGCCCTCCCTGACCGTGGAGCGCACATCGCTCAGCGGATCGAGCTGCGGCTCCTGCGGCAGGTAGCCGATGCGGATGCCACTCTGCGGCCGGGCTTCGCCGTCGATTTCCCGGTCCAGGCCGGCCATGATGCGCAACAGGGTGGACTTGCCCGCGCCGTTCAGGCCGAGCACGCCGATCTTGGCGCCGGGGAAGAAGGAGAGGCTGATGTCTCGCAGGATGGTGCGCTTGGGCGGCACCACCTTCGAGACGCGGTTCATGGTGAAAATGTATTGGGCCATACCGTCGGTTCAATGAGGCCGCGTCCCGCGCGGCGAAACTGCATATCCTGCAGCGGGTCGAGAACAAGCATTCCGCCGCTTCCTGACCGGATGACGGGGCGGATCCCCGGGATCGGGCTGGGCGAAACCCGACCATTATCGTCGACTCGACGTCGATAGGGCCAGCCGCCCGCCCGGCCGGGGTGCGCGTCCGGGGCCCGCGCGCGCTTTCCCCGGCGGTCGAGAATCCGCCCACCGGCGGACGCTTCGGTACAATTCGCTCCCTGGGGCAGCCGGTACGATCCGCGCCCCCTCAATCGCCCTCCGGAGGCCCCGCATGCTGTCGAGAACCCAGGACATCCAAAGCTTCGACCCGGAGTTGGCCCGGGCGATCGAGGGCGAGCGCCGCCGCCAGGAAGATCACATCGAGCTCATCGCCTCGGAGAACTACGCCAGCCCGCGCGTGCTCGAGGCGCAGGGTTCGGTGCTCACCAACAAATACGCCGAGGGATACCCGGGCAAGCGCTATTACGGCGGCTGCGAGTACGTCGACATCGCCGAGCAGCTCGCCATCGATCGGGCCAAGAAGCTCTTCGGGGCCGCTTATGCCAATGTGCAGCCGCACTCGGGCTCGCAGGCCAATGCGGCGGCGTATTTCGCCCTGGTGCAGCCGGGCGATCCCATTCTCGGGATGAGCCTCGATCACGGCGGACACCTCACTCACGGCGCGAGGGTCAACTTCTCCGGCAAGTTCTTCCAGGCCGCGCAGTACGGCATTCGCCCGGACAGCGGCGAAATCGACTACGAGCAGGTCGAGCGGCTGGCGCGCGAACACCGGCCGAAGATGATCATTGCGGGCTTTTCCGCCTACTCGCGGGTCGTCGACTGGGCGCGATTTGCCGAGATCGCCCAGGGCGTCGGGGCCTACCTGGTGGTCGACATGGCACACGTCGCCGGCCTGGTCGCGACCGGCGTGTATCCGAACCCGGTGCCGCATGCCGACGTCGTCACCACCACGACCCACAAGACGCTGCGAGGGCCGCGTGGTGGAATGATCCTGGCGCGCGACAACCCGGAAATCCACCGCAAGCTCAACTCGCTGGTGTTTCCCGGCACCCAGGGCGGGCCGCTGATGCACGTGATCGCGGCCAAGGCCGTCGCCCTGCTCGAGGCGCTGCAGCCGCAGTTCGCCGACTACCAGCGCCAGGTGCTCGCCAACGCCCGCGCCATGGCCGCCCGGCTGGCCAGCCGCGGCTATCAGATCGTCTCGGGCGGCACCGACAATCACCTGTTTCTGTTGAGCCTGATCGGCCGGGACATCACCGGCAAGGAGGCCGACGCGGCGCTCGGCCGGGCCAATATCACCGTGAACAAGAACGCGGTGCCCAACGATCCCCGCCCGCCCGCGATCACCAGCGGCCTGCGGATCGGCACGCCGGCGGCCACCACCCGCGGTTTCCGGGAGCCCGAGGTCGAACGGGTGGCCGATCTCATCGCCGATCTGCTCGATGCCGGCGGTTCGCCGCAGCAGATCGAGCGGGTGCGCTCGGAGGTGCTCGGGCTCTGTCGGCGCTTCCCGGTGTACTCGGCTTCGTAGACCGGGCGGGGCCGCGGGCTCACAGCATGTACTGTCCGTTCTGCGGTCATGTCGAAACGAAGGTCACCGATTCCCGGCTGGCCGGCGCGGGCCGTCAGATCCGCCGCCGCCGGGAGTGCCTGGCGTGCGGCGAGCGTTTTACGACCTTCGAGACCGCGGAGCTGCTGATGCCCATGGTCGTCAAGGACGATCGGCGCCGCGAGCGGTTCGACGAGACGAAGCTGCGCACCGGCATGGAGCGGGCGCTCGAGAAGCGTCCCGTCGCGCGCGAAGCACTCGACGAGGCGGTGAGCCGGATCGCTCACCGGGTGCGTACCCTCGGGGAGCGGGAGATCTCCTCGGGGGCGATCGGCGAGCTCGTCATGGAGGAGCTGCGTCAGCTCGATGAGGTCGCCTATGTCCGCTTCGCTTCGGTCTACCGGCATTTCGAGGATGTCGAGGCATTCCACGACGAGATCCTCAAGCTGCGCAACCGCCGCGAGGGGCGGCCGCGCGCGCACCGGCCCGGGGCCGCATCGGCGAGCGATCGCGCCCAGCTGCCGCTGTTGCCGGCCGGCACGCCGGGCGAGGGCGAGGAGAGCGGCGGCCAATGACCGCGGCCGAGCCGTTCAGCGCATTCGACCGGATCGCGATGCAGCGGGCGTTGAGCCTGGCCGAACGCGGCATCGAGACCACCCATCCCAATCCCAGGGTGGGCTGCGTGATCGGGCGTGCCGAGCGCATCGTCGGGGAGGGCTGGCACGAGCGGGCCGGGGAGCCGCATGCGGAAATTCACGCGCTGCGGGCGGCCGGAGCGCTGGCGGCCGGCGCCACCGCATACGTGACCCTGGAACCGTGCAGCCATCATGGCCGGACCCCGCCCTGCGTCGATGCGCTGAGGGCCGCGGGTATCGCGCGGGTCGTATTCGCCGTCGAGGATCCGAACCCGCGGGTGAACGGACGGGGCGCCGAGATCCTGCGCCAGGCCGGAGTGCAGGTCGCCTCGGGTCTGCTCGCGCAGGAGGCGGCCGAGCTCAATGTGGGATTTCTCAAGCGGATGCGCACCGGCAGGCCCTGGCTGCGCGTCAAGCTCGCCATGAGTCTCGATGGGCGCACGGCTCTGGCGAGCGGCGCCAGCCAATGGATCACCGGGGAGGCGGCCCGTCGGGACGTGCAGCACTGGAGGGCGCGCAGCTCGGCCATCCTGACCGGGATCGGGACCCTTCTCGCGGATGACCCCCGGCTCGACGTGCGGCTGCCCGAGCCGCCTTCGGGGCCGCGGCCGAAGCCGCTGCGCGTCGTGCTCGATCCGCGGCTGCGAACCCCGCCGGATGCGCGGATATTCTCGGTCGCCGGCGAGGTGCTGATTCTGGCCGCGGAAAATCCGTCGGACCGGGACGCCGGGTTTGACCTCAGGCGCAGGCAACTCATGGCGCGCGCGGCCGTCGAGACCGTGCCGGCGGATGGGTGCGGCAGGCCGCGACTCCCGGACGTGCTCGATCGGCTCGGACGCAGCGAAGTCAATGAGGTGTGGGTCGAGGCGGGACCGACCCTCGCCGGCGCGTGGCTGCAGCACTCCCTCGTGGACGAGCTGCTGCTGTACGTCGCGCCGAAGCTGCTGGGGCCGCAGGCGCGCCCCCTCGTTCACCTCGAGGCGCTGCATGAGCTGCGTCAGGCGCCCGGGTTTGCCATCATGGACGTCAGCCGGATCGGTGCGGACCTGCGGCTGCGGCTGCGGCCGGATGTGTGATTCCAACCGGGGATGAGGGCGAGCGGGTGTTCACAGGTATCATTCAGGACGTCGGGCGGCTCGCCGCCCGCGAAGCGCGCAGCGGCGATGTGCGCATGGTTTTCGCGTTCGAGCGGCTGGATCCGGCCGCCCTGCGCGTCGGTGACAGCGTGTGCGTGCAGGGGTGCTGTCTGACCGTCGTGCAGTTCGAGGGCCGCGGCTTCGTGGCCGATCTGTCCCGCGAGACGCTCTCGCTCACCACGCTCGGGCAGCTCGCGCCGGGCTCGCGCGTCAACCTCGAGCCTGCGCTTCGGGCCGGTGATCCGCTCGGCGGACACCTGGTGTCCGGCCACATCGACGGTGTGGGTCAGGTGATGGCCCTGAGCGAGGACGCGCGCTCGACCCGGGTCGATGTGGCGGTCCCCTCCGAGCTGGCGCGTTATATCGCGCGCAAGGGATCGGTGGCGATCGATGGCGTGAGCCTGACCATCAACGAGGTGCGCGACAGTCTGTTCAGTGTCAACCTCATCCCGCACACGCAGCAGGTGACGACGCTCGGGACCCTGGCGCCCGGCACGCGTGTCAACATCGAGGTCGATCAGATCGCCCGCTATGCCGAGCGGCTGCTGTCCGCGGCGCGCGCCGCGGCCCCGCTATACTCATGAGCCCTACGCAGCAGACGGCCCCCATGTCACAGGTCCTGTCCCACACCGGTGAGACCGCGGAGCGCGCCCCGGGTCTCAATACCGTCGAGGAAATTCTCGCGGATCTCAAAGCCGGCCGAATGGTCATCATCATGGACGACGAGGACCGCGAGAACGAGGGCGACCTCATCATGGCCGCCGAGCTCGCGACCCCCGAAGCCGTCGCGTTCATGATCCGTCATGCGAGCGGCATCATCTGCGTGCCCATGGAGGAAGATCGGCTTTCGAGTCTCGATCTGCCTCAAATGGTCATGAACAACAGCGAAGCACACCGAACGGCATTTACCGTCTCGGTGGATCTGATCTTGGGCACGACCACCGGAGTCTCCTCTGCCGACCGTGCCGCCACCATCCGGGCGCTGGCCGATACCCAGGCCCAGGCGGAGGATTTCGGGCGGCCGGGGCACATCTTTCCGCTTCGCGCGCGCCGGGGCGGCGTCCTGGTGCGCACCGGCCATACCGAGGCCGCGGTCGATCTGTGCCGGCTTGCGGGGCTGCAGCCCGTGGGCGTGATCTGCGAGGTCATGAATGACGACGGCTCGATGGCCCGGCGGGCCGAGCTGCAGGCGTTCGCGCAGCGTCACGGCCTCTCGATCGGCACCATTGCGGATCTGATCCGCTACCGGCTGCGCAATGAGCGCTCCGTCGAGCGGGTCTCCGAGCAGCTCGTGCAGACCGAGTTCGGGGAATTCCGCCTGTGTGCCTACGAGGACCGGGTCAGCCGGGAGGTGCACCTGGCGCTCGCCCGGGGCTGTCTCGACCAGGACCCGCCGCTGGTGCGGGTGCATGTGGCCGATCCGCTGCGGGACCTGCTCGGCGTGCGCACCGATGTGCGGGCCTGGACGCTGCGTGATGCCATGGAGCGCGTGGCGCGCGCCGGCAGCGGCGTGATCGTCATTCTGCGTGACCGGGAATCCGCGGGCGACCTGCTCGAGTCGGTCCGCGCGCTCGGCTCGCCGGGCGGTGCCGAGGCCGTTGTGCGGGTGCCGCAGCGCGCCGAGGTGCTCAAGACCTTCGGGATCGGGGCGCAGATCCTGAAGGACCTGGGCGTGAGGCGCATGCGTGTGCTGTCGGCGCCGAAACTGCTCCATGGCATCGCCGCGTTCGGTCTGGAAATCGACAGCTACGTGGGAGAGCAAGCTTGAGCGCGCCACGGATGATCGAAGGACCGGTCGATGCGCGCGGCCGCAAGGTCGCGATCGTCGCGGCCCGCTTCAATGATTTCATCGTCTCGAGCCTGCTCAAGGGCGCGACCGGCGCCTGGCTCGAGCGCGGCGGAGCGGCCGAGGATCTGCTCATCGCGCGCGTTCCCGGGGCGTTCGAGTTGCCGGTGGCGGTGCGCAAGCTCGCCGCCGGCGGCCGATACGATGCCGTGGTGGCCCTCGGCTGCGTGATCCGGGGCGGTACGCCGCACTTCGAGTACATCTCGAGCGAGTGCGCCCGTGGGCTGCAGCAGGCCGGCCTCGATACCGGTGTGCCGGTCATTTTCGGAGTGCTCACCGTCGACTCGGTGGACCAGGCGATCGAACGCGCCGCGGTGAGCAGCGGCAACAAGGGCGGCGAGGCGATGCTGGCGGCGCTCGAGATGGCCGCGCTGCTGGCGCGCCTGGGATCGTGATGGCCGCGCCGCTTTCCGCCCGCGAGTTCTCCCGGCAGCGCTCCGTGGCGCGCAAGCTCGCGCTGCAGGCGCTTTACCGCTGGCAGATCAACGAGTGTCCCTGGCAGGACCTGGTGCAGGAGTTCTCCGGCGCCGAGGACATGCCGCGGGCCGATCGCGAGTACTTTCGCGAACTGGTCGAAGCGGTCTCGGGCTCGCGTGCGGCGCTCGACGAGCAGCTCGGCACGTGGATCGATCGGCCGCCGGCGCAACTCGATCCGGTCGAGCACGCCATCCTGCTGATTGGTCTGTACGAGCTGCGCCATCGGCTCGATGTGCCGTTCCGCGTCGCCATCAACGAGGCGGTGGCGCTCGCCAAGCGTTTCGGGGCGACCGACGGCCACAAGTACGTCAATGCGGTGCTCGATCGCGCTGCGCGCGCGCTGCGTCCCGCCGAGCATTGAGGCGGCCGCATGGCGCTGTCGGAATTCCAGCTGATCGAGCGGTACTTCCACCGCTGCGGCGCGCCGCGCGCCGATGTGCGCGTCGGTGTGGGCGATGACGCTGCCGTGCTCGACTGTCCGCCGGGTCAGCACCTGGTGGCCGCCCTGGACACCCTGGTCGAGGGGGTGCATTTCCCCCACGGCTGCCCGGCGGCCTCCGTCGGGCATCGGGCGCTCGCCGTCAATCTGAGCGACCTGGCCGCCATGGGTGCGCGGCCCGCCTGGGCCTTGCTGGCCCTGACCCTGCCGCAGGCCGACGAGGTGTGGCTGGCCGAGTTCGCCTCGGGCTTCGCCGAGCTGGCACGCCTGCACGGCGTCGCACTGGTCGGGGGGGATACGACGCACGGACCGCTCTGCGTGACGGTGCAGGTGCTCGGCCACGTGCCGGGAGCGGCGCTGCTGCGCTCGGGCGGCCGGCCCGGCGATGCGCTGTTCGTTTCGGGAACGCCGGGCGACGCCGCAGCGGGTCTCGCGATCGAGCAGGGACGGCTGGTGGCGCCCGCGGAGGCGGAATACCTGCGCGAGCGCTTCCTGTACCCCACCCCGCGGCTGGCGCTCGGGGACAGCCTGCGGGAGTATGCGAGCGCCTGCATCGACGTCTCCGACGGTCTGCTCGGGGATGCCGGCAAGCTGGCCGCCGCGAGCGGCTGCGGCGCGGACCTCGCCTATGCCGACCTGCCGCTCTCCGAGGCGCTGGGGCGCGCGGCGGGCCCCGAGCGGGCGCACGAGTTCGCTTTGACCGGCGGGGACGATTACGAGCTGTGCTTCAGCGTGACACCGGGGAACCTGCCGCGGCTGCTGGCGCAATTGCCGCCGCAGCGCTGGGGCTACAGCCGCATCGGCACCCTGCGCGAAGCGCCCGGAATCGATGTCGTGCGCAACGGCGCGGTGATGCCGTTCGAGCCTTCCGGCTACGATCATTTCTCCGGACCGCGCTGAGGGCCCGGACCGTCGAGCCGCTCCGCGGACCCTCGCCGGGGGGTGAGGCGCGCGGGTCCGCCGTGGCGTGAGTCCGCGGGGCAGCCCACGGGCTCCCTGAATCCTAGGGGCGCATCACAGCGGCGCCGATCGCGCACGGCCTATCCTACGGCACAGCCCACAACCGTTCGCGAGACATGCCCCAGGCCTCAGCATCTGCCCCGCGCCCGCCGTCCGACGCGCGCGGCGCCCCGGCGCGGATCGGCAAGTACGAGGTGATCAAGGAGGTCGGCCGCGGCAGCACCGGCGTGGTGTATCTGTCGCACGATGCGTATTACGGCCGCGATGTCGCGATCAAGGTCTAC
>JAKAFQ010000785.1 GCA_021817875.1 Pseudomonadota bacterium | reverse complement strand
CTGAACTGGCCGCGGCTCGAGCAGATTCCGGACCTGCTCGGCGAGCTCGCCGAGGCGCAGCTGCACAGCATCCAGGCCTGCGGCAACGACACCCGCAACATCACCTGCGACTACCTCGCGGGGGTCGCCGAGGATGAGAGCGTCGATCCGCGCCCCTACTGCGAGCTGCTGCGCCAGTTCGTGGCGTTGCACCCGGAATTCTACTGGCTGCCGCGCAAGTTCAAGTTCGGGTTCACCGGTGCGTCGGTGGACCGGGCCGCAACCCGGACTAACGATGCGGCGGTACACGTGCTGCGCCGCGGCAGCCAGATCGGCTACCGGATTTTCGTCGGCGGCGGGCTCGGCCGCCAGCCGATGCTCGGCGAGCTGATGAACGAGTTCGTGCCCGAGGCCGATCTGCTGATGTACGCGACCGCCATCCTGCGCACCTTCAACCGGTTCGGGCGGCGGGACAACATCCACAAGGCGCGCATCAAGATCGTGCTGCGTGAGTGGGGCATCGAGCGCTTCCGCGCTGCGATCGAGGAGGAATATGGGCGTATCCTCGCCGGCGCCGAAGCTGAACAGCTGCGGCTGCTCCCCGAGGACATCGCCCTGATGCGCGGGCACTTCGCTGCCCCCCCCTACCGCCCCGAGAGCCAAGCCAGGGCCGATCTCGCGCCGCTGGCCGGACGTGATGCCGGCTTCGCCGCCTGGCTGAAGCGCAACGTGCGCGGGCACCGGATGCCCGGTTACCGGGCGGTTTTCGTCTCGCTGAAGGCACCGCAGCGGGCCCCCGGCGATTGCACCGCCGAGCAGTTCGAGGTGCTGGCCGAGGCCTGCGATACGTACAGCTTTGGCGAGCTGCGCTCGACCTACGAGCAGAACCTGGTGCTCGCCGATGTGGCCGAACGCGACCTGTATGCGCTGTGGAAGCTTCTCGATGGCGCGGAGCTCGCCACGCCCAACATTGGTCTGACCACGGACATCATCGCCTGCCCGGGGCTGGACTTCTGCGGCCTCGCCAATGCGGGCACGATCGGCGTGACGCACGAGATCTACCGGCGTTTCGACTCACTCGATGCGCAGTACGAGGTGGGACCCCTGCGCATCGCGCTCAGCGGCTGCATGAACGGCTGCGGTCACCACAGCGTCGGGCACATCGGCGTGCTCGGCGTCGACAAGCATGGCGAGCAGTGGTATCAGGTCACCCTCGGTGGCAGCCCGGGCAACGACGCGGCGATCGGCGAGCGCCTTGGCCGGGCGCTCGGACGCGAGGAGATCGCCGAGGGCATCGAGCGCCTGATTCGCGCCTATCTCGCCCTGCGCAGCGACGAGGAGGAAACTTTCATCGAGTGCTACCGGCGTGTGGGCAGCGCACCGTTCAAGGCCAGCCTCTACGGCACCGAGAGCGACCCGGAGGCCGCCGCAGCATGAGCCGCATCATCCGGGACCGCGCCATCGTCGCGGACGACTGGACGCTCGCGGCTGACGGTGCAGCCACTTCGAGCGGCGGCAGGCTGATTGTCCCGCTCGCCCGCTGGCGGGGCGAGCCGGGCGATCTGCCCGGTGCGGCGAAGCTCGGTGTGCTGCTGCCCAACACCGAGGACGTCGAGGCGCTATACCCGCAGATCGCCGGGCAGCCGCTGATTGCACTGCAATTTCCCACGTTCACCGACGGACGGGCCCTGACGCAGGCAATGTTGCTGCGCAACCGTCTGGGCTTTACCGGGGAATTGCGGGCCGTGGGTGATGTCGTGCGCGACCTGATGTTCTGGCTCGGCCGGTGCGGCTTCAACGCGATGGTGCCGCGGCCGGATCAGGATCTCGAGGCCTGCCGCCATGCGCTCGATGAGATCCGCCTCGCCTACCAATCCGGCGCCGACGGACATCTTCCCGTGTGGGTGCGTCGTCGCGCGCGGGCTGTCGACGGAGCGGAGCGCCCGGGCTCGCTTACGCCCGGGCGCACTGGCGGTTGACCTGCTCCCAGTGCCGTGCGCTCTCACTGCGTAGCGCTCCCGGCGGCAAGCGCCAATGCCAGTTGCTCGCGTTCTGGGTTCCCGGGACGTTCAGTCGCGCCTCGCTACCGAGGCCGAGCAGGTCCTGCGCCGGAACGATGGCGAGCTGCCCGGCACTCGCGAGCGCCGCGCGCACCATTCCCTCGGGCATCGTTTCGACCGTGACGCCGAGGGTGCGGTCCACGTAGGCTCGCGTGTGCTCATCGAGACTGCGGTACCAGCCGAGCGCCGTGTCGTTATCGTGCGTGCCGGTATAAACCACGCTGTCCGGTTCGATATTCGCCGGCAGATGCGGATTGTCGGGTGAGCCGTCGAAACCAAACTGCAGCACGCGCATGCCCGGCAGGGCGAAATCCTTGCGCAGCGCCGTCACGTCCGCGGTGATCACGCCCAGGTCCTCCGCCACGATGGGCAGCTCGCCGCTTTCGCGCCGCACCTGCTCGAGCAGCTCGCGCCCGGGCGTCGGGCACCACTGTCCGCCGCGCGCATCCGGCGCTCCCGCCGGCACCGCCCAGTGAGCCGCAAACGCCCGGAAGTGGTCGATCCGCAGCACATCGAGCCGCTCAAGCTGGGCAGCAAGCCGGGCCCGCCAGAACGCG
>JAKAFQ010000784.1 GCA_021817875.1 Pseudomonadota bacterium | reverse complement strand
CATCTGCTCGAGCACCCGCGCCGGGGTCTCTCTTGATCCGACGCCCGTGTAATAGCGCTCCGTCCCAAGAGTGGACGAACCGGCTATCGTCTTGCGGAAACCCGCCCGCCGCATCGGCGTGCCGCCATTGCAATCCTTACACCGCCACGCGTCCCAGAACGCCTGGTCCTGCGCGTACTCTCCTTCCGAAATATCCCAGCAGAGCGCTACACCGCAACCATTGCAGACGGGCGTGACCCCGCCAGGTAGCGTCCCACCAGACACCTGAACACCCATCCCTATCTCCGCGTCTATTGCCCTGTGAGCCTATAGGGAGCGGCGGCGGGGATTCCCCTTGGGGCAGCCCGATCAGCGGTCCAGGGGCGCCCTGGAGCCACGTAATCGCCAATCGTGAGCGGAACAAAACTCCGGGCGAGTCTCAGAGCCAAACTGGAGGTATAAAAACTCAAAAGGCCGCGACATACTGGATAAAACCCTAGTACGTCGAAGGACGCAGGATAATTTAACATTCGCGTTGAAGTTTCCGAAGAAAATTCACATAGAGGGTGGCTCAGCGAAACCCCGGCGTTTCACGGGCTTTTCGATTGCGCCCAGGACAGATGAGATTATGATTCCAGCAAACACCCGCGCCCGCAAAAGCAAGGCGAAGGATCGCCCGTATAAGCTGATAAAAGTCCAGACCACTGAGGGCAAGACTTCGACGGTGAGCCTCGATAAAAACCTCTACGAGGTCATCGAGGGGAAGGTCGGCGCCAAAGCAACCATCACGGTCGCACGCAAGGCCGCCCGCCAGTTCGATACGGCCAGGACTGACAAGACCCGCAGCGCCTATGTCGTGCAAGCCCTGCGCAGCACGTTTGGCGTTGGCCGTCCACGCATCGAGGTACGCAAGTACACGTACGCGAAGCTTCGCGTGCGCGACTCGCAGGGCAATGTCACGACGGTCAGCCTGCCCCCGCCACTCATGGCCCGCGCCCGCCGCAAGCTCACCGATGAGCAGATCCAGGCGATCGCCGACGCCGCCGCGGCCGCCCACGACCAAGCCACGATCTTCACTCGAAGCGAGTCGATCAAGCGGGCGCTGAAGGAACGCCTTGGGGAGCGTGTGCCGTCCGAGCTCCAGGTGTTCCGGCGCAAGTTCCGCCTCACGAACGGGCAGCTCGCCACCATTCTGCAGGTGAGCGCGGAGGAGATGGCGCGCTGGGAGGCGCGCGGGGAAATCGACTCCGGGCCGGCCCGAATGATGCTGGCAATGCTCTGGAAAGGGGAGCTAAAGCTCTCGGCCGTTATGAAGAGAGGGCAGCCCGCCTAAGGGCTGCCCCCGGACTCCAGAGTCTCGCTTCAGCTCGCCGCGGCGAGTTCCTCCGCGGACTCCTCATCATTCTCCACCGCGCCTGCCGGCTTGGCATCGAGCAGCCGCGCGCGCAGCGCAGCGTCGATTTCGGCCACGATCTGAGGGTTGCCCTTCAGGAACTCGATGGCGTTCTCCTTGCCCTGTCCAATCCGCTCGTCCTTGTATGAGTACCAGGCGCCGGATTTTTCGATGACCCCGTGCTCGGCCCCAAGATCGACAAGCTCGGCCTCGCGGCTGACGCCCTGGCCGAAGAGAATCTCGAATTCCGCCTGGCGGAAGGGAGCGGCAACCTTGTTCTTCACAACCTTCACGCGCGTCAGGTTCGCCACGACCGTCTCGCCGTTCTTGCGCGAGCCGATCCGGCGGATATCGAGCCGCACGGAAGCGTAAAACTTCAGCGCGTTGCCGCCGGTGGTGGTCTCGGGATTGCCAAACATCACCCCGATCTTCATGCGCAGCTGATTGATGAAGATCACGAGCGTATTGGCCCGCTTGACGTTGCCCGCGAGCTTGCGCAGCGCCTGGGACATCAGTCGCGCCTGCAGCCCGACCTGTTGCTGGCCCATCTCACCTTCGATCTCCGACTTCGGCGTCAGGGCCGCAACCGAGTCGATGACCACGACGTCGACAGCGTTCGAGCGCACCAGCATGTCGGTGATCTCGAGAGCCTGCTCGCCAGTGTCCGGCTGCGAGACCAGCAGATCATCGATGTTCACCCCAAGGCGCGCCGCATAGGCCGGATCGAGGGCGTGCTCGGCATCGATGAAGGCCGCCTGTCCGCCGGCGCGCTGCACCTCGGCGATGACCTGCAGAGTCAGGGTGGTCTTGCCCGAGGACTCCGGCCCAAAGATCTCCACGATACGCCCCCGGGGAAGCCCACCGACCCCGAGCGCCACATCGAGGCCGAGCGAACCGGTGGAGACCGCCTCGACCGCAAAGAGCGGCGCGTCATCGCCGAGCCGCATCACGCTGCCCTTACCGAACTGCTTCTCGATCTGCGCAAGCGCACCCGAGAGTGCTTTTCGCTTGTTCTCGTCCATCGTGTTACCTCTCCAATCTGCTAGAAACCCGCGCACTCAGCCGCGGGCGACAAGTTCAATTTCCCGGTGCGCAAGTCCGGATTCGCGAAAGAGTTCCCGGGCGAATGCCCAGTCCCGATGCCACTTCGACGGCGCACGTTTCGTGGGGTAGGAGATCACCTCGGTGATCCCTGTCATCAGCAGGTGATCCGTGCAGCGCGTG
>JAKAFQ010000100.1 GCA_021817875.1 Pseudomonadota bacterium | reverse complement strand
TTGCCACCGCCGCGCCTTCGAGTGGTTCGGCGCCGTGCCGGCGCGGGTGATCGTCGACAACGCCAAGTGCGCGATCACCAAGGCGTGCAACCACGACCCGCTGGTGCAGCGCGCCTACGCCGAATGCGCCGAAGGCTATGGCTTCCGCATCGAGGCCTGCCCGCCCCACGATCCACAGAAGAAGGGCATCGTCGAGTCCGGCGTGAAGTACGTCAAGGGCAACTTCCTGCCCACGCGATCTTTCCGCGACCTTGCCGATCTCAACGCCCAGGCGCGCACCTGGGTACTGGAGGAAGCCGGCCGGCGCGACCACGGCACGACCCGCCAGCAGCCGCTGGCGCTGTTCGAGCTGGAGCGGCCCCTGATGCTGCCGCTGCCGGCGGTCGCGCCCGACCTGGGAAGCTGGCACCGCGTCACCGTGCACCGCGACTGCCACGTCAAGTTCGATGACGGCCTGTACTCGGTGCCGTTCACCCTGGTCGGCAAGGTGCTGTGGCTGCGCGCGACCGACTCCGCGGTGGCCCTGTTCGAGGACTACCGCCACGTCCACACCCACGCCCGCGTGCAGCGTCGCGGCGAACGGCGCACCGTCACCGACCACATGCCGCCGCAGGCCCGAGCCTTCTTCGCCCACGACCGCCACTGGTGCGTCCAGCAGGCCGGCAAGGTGGGGCCGCGCTGCGCCGAGCTGATCGAGGCGCTGCTCAGCGACCGCATCTCCGAGCGGCTGCGCGCAGCCCAAGGCGTGCTGCAGTTGGGCAAGCGCTTCGGCCAGGGGCGTCTGGAAGCCGCCTGCGCCCGGGCGATGGACCACGGCAGCCCGTACTACCGCACCGTCAAGACCATCCTGGCCACCGGCGCCGACCAGCAGCCGCCCATCGAGACCCACACCCCGAGCGCGTACCGCAGCGCGCGCTTCGTGCGCTCGGCCGCCGAGCTGTTCGAGCCGCCCAGCCTGCATTGAACCCACGCCGTCGGCGCGGCGCTCGCCGCCGCGGCCCGCGCCCGGCGTGCCTTGAGCCGCGGCTGCGCCACCAGGAGCCCTTCCATGAACCTCAACCCCATCCCCGAGCTCGGCCCCCAGCTCAAGCAGCTTCGCCTCTCGGGCATCCTCGACTCGCTCGAAGCCCGCAACCGCCAGGCCATCGACGGCAAGCTGGCCTACACCGAGTTCCTCGCGCTGCTCGTCGGCGACGAGGTCGCCAGGCGTGAGAACAAGAAGTTCTCCATGCGCCTGCGCCGTGCCCAGTTCCGCACGAACAAGACCCTGGAGCAGTTCGACTTCGATCGACTCCCCAGGCTCAACCGCCAGCTCGTGCATGACCTGGCCAGCGGGCGTTACCTGCAGGAGAAGGCCCCGGTGCTCATCGTCGGCCCCAGCGGCGTGGGCAAATCGCACTTGGCCCAGGCCCTGGGCCACTGCGCCGTGCGCCAGGGCGTGGACGTCGTGTTCGCCACCTGCGCCGGACTCACCCAGACTCTGCACGCGGCGCGCGCCACCGGTGCCTACGAGCGCAAGCTCGCCACCCTGGCGCGGGTGCCCCTGCTCATCATCGACGACTTTGGTCTCAAGCCCTTGCGCGCCCCGGCCGACGAGGACCTGCACGACCTCATCGCCGAGCGCTACGAGCAGGCCGCCACCATCGTCACCAGCAACCTCGACTTCGACGAGTGGGACCAGGCCTTCGCCGCCAACCGGCTGCTCGCCGCCGCCACCCTCGACCGCCTGCGCCACAACGCCTACTGCCTCGAGCTCAACGGGCGTTCGTACCGCGATCCGAAGGTGCCGCCAGCTTCAAAAAACACCCCTTCGAACAAACCCCAAAACCCGGCAAAATAACGTCCTTCAACAGGGTCGTTCGAGACCCCTCTCGGCACCGGCTCCACTGGCCGATATATGCCGACTCCGGGTGGCCGGATTACGCCGACTCGTGACAGCGCGTTCATTTCCTGCCCAGTAATCAGGAAATAGCGTCCGCGGTTTGGCCCCAGCACATGCGGCCAGACAACGTGCGCGCCGTCGCCCGGTACGATGCCCGACATAAAGTGAGGCGCGTCCTGGAAGAGCGCTGTGTCGGCTGCGAGCACTACGTCCGCGAGCACAGGGATTTCCGGGTGGATGCGCGCGGGGCCGTTCACGGCGGCAATCACCGGCACCTCGATGTCCATCAGATTCGTCAGCAGACGCCTTCCATCGTGGATGATGTGGTCCCAGTCGCCGGCGGAACTGAGCTTGAAACTGGCCGCGTTGATGTCCACGCACCAACTCGCGCCAGTTCCAGTCATCACTACGACCTTGTTGTCGCGGTCGGAAGCCACATCGGAGAAGCAGAAGCCCAACTCTTCGTGAGCCTCGGCGCTCCAGACGAACGGGCCATCGGCAGTGTGGAAGCGCATCGTTAGAACGCCGTCATCGCGTTCGAGCGCGATGTTGCGGTAGCGGCGACAATAGCCTTCAAAGCGCGGGACAATTTGTGTCATGGTCGGTACACCTAGTGAAGGGAGCGCATCGAGCGCAGAATGGTTGTCTCGCAGGGTGGTTTCATAGTCGCCGGCGACAACAGACAAGACCCGCTCAAGTTGCGGGATGCCATCCAGGGAGCCTTGAGCGCGATCCACAAAACAAACAGTTGTTTTGAGCTTAGATCGCGCACTCCGTCGTTGTCAAGGGGATAGACCCAGGCCCCTTGGGGAAGCACTAACAATCGACTGGGGACCCCAAGCTCAACCGAAGCACACCCTGGCGTGACCTCTCGCAGTTGATCTCAGCGCGGAGGTTTGCGGGTAATCTTCTTACCGCGAGACTTTGCTTGCGTAGCAGCGGGCTCGGCCGCTGAGGGACTCCTCATGGCGCCGTTCCAAGTCGGGCCCGCACACAGACCCCGGATCAGAGTGTCGGCAAGCCTTTCCGCAATCTCCGAAGCAGTCATCGCGCCGTTCGGCGAAAACCACTCGGGAACCCAGTTCAAAGCCCCAAGAACGCCGAACACAGCCACCCGCGTGTCAAGCGCCGGGCTAAATTCGCCGCTGGCCTTGCCCAGGTCGATGATGCGAAAGAATGCCTCTGCGTACCGGCGCCGCATCACCACCGCCTTGGACCGGTTTGGCTCCTCGAGGAAGCGCCACTGGTGGAACACGACCAGCGTGCGCTGCGGATCTTCCGCAACCACCGACATGTGCCAGCGAATTGCCGTGCGCAGTTGATCGATGGCCGAAGCTCTCGTGCCCTTCAACTCGCCTTCGATCCCAAGGAAACGCGAGATCCCTTCGCTCACGATCTCGAGCAGCAGCTGGTCCTTGCTGTCGATGTGCGCGTAGAGGCTTCCCGGCAATACCCCGACGGCCTTCGCGATGTCTCGCATCGTCGTGCCCGTATAGCCGTGCTCACTGAACAACTTGACTGCGACGTCCGCGATGGCTTCGCGCGGGCTGAGACTTGTAACCGCCGAACTATTCACTGGGTTGAACCTCAGGTTAGGCGCCCGAACGGATCGGTGCCGGTCTTGAAGTGGATTGTAGGAAGATTTCGGAACAAGCGTTTGCTCTCAAGAATCTGACCCGTGCCGCCTCTGCGCCAACAGGACTCAGCGGCCCACTCGGGCCACTTCTCCGCCAATCGTGGTCGCCAGTCAACCGATCGGCGCCGGCGTCAGCTCACCACGGCGCAAGGGCATGCTGTGAACAAGGAAATCACGTGGGCACCCCAGGCTGAAGACCGCAGACACGCTGGTCGACGTGCAGCACAGAACCGCAAATCGCTCCTCGTCTGGGCCACCACGGACCCAGACAAGCCGCGGCTGTGCCGGCACCTGCCCAGCAAATTGCAGCCGAAGACCGTGCTGGTCCGACCAGAAGTAGTTGTCCTCGACGACGGGGCCGGGGTCCCCCTGATGGCACAATGCCGCGGCCACTCGGCTGGCCTGTTCTGTCACTGCCGTCCATTGGCGGGTCGGGTGGAAGGACGTGCCGACCTGCGTGCAGACCGCGTCACCCGCTCCGAACACCCTTGGATCGAGAGTGCGCCCGTGGGCGTCGCAGACCAGCCCTCGATTCAGAAGCAATCCTGCTGCTTCCAGCCATTCCACATTGGGAAGCTGACCGACGCTGACCACGACAGCATCGACGTCGACTACCGCGCCCGTCACCAGCTCAATCGACTCGACCCGGCCGTTGCCGTGCACGGCGCGGACAGCGGCGCCGCACTGGAAACGCAGCCCCTTGCGTTCGTGCCAACGCTGAATGCAGCCTCCGAGCTCGGTGCCGAGAATCGACGCCAGCGGCGCCGCCGCGACCTCGATCAAAGTCACCTCTGCGCCGAGTTCACGTGCCGTGGCGGCAATCTCCAGGCCAATGAAGCCCGCGCCGACGATGCCAAGTCGACGTCCGGGCGCAAGCGCCTCGCGCAGGCGCCTTGCGTCGCCTGAATCGCGAAGGACATAGACATTCTCGCGCCCCTCGAAGGCGGGCAACCGGATCGGCCGCGCGCCCGTTGCGACGACAAGGTGGTCGTAGCTCAAAGTGCGGCCACCCGCGATGCGCACGGATCGGCCGACACGGTCCAAGCCAACCGCACGGGCGCCAAGCTGCACCTCGATACCGAGTTCGGCGTACTCTTGTGCCGGCAGCAGCCGAATCTGCTCATCGGCCACTTTGCCCGTCAGATAGGCCTTAGACAGCGGCGGCCGGTCGTACGGAAGTTCGTTTTCGGCACACAGGAGCGTGATAGCCCCTTCGTGCTTCAAGTCGCGCAACGCCTGCGCTGTGCGCACGGCCGCGAGCCCGCCGCCCGCAATGACGATGTGGTCATGCACCCGTTGCATCGCTGCGCACCCCCACCCAACAGGCTCGACGCGATCTCAAAACAATCATTTGTTTATACTATGAACATGTGGCCGACCTGTCAATGGGAGCGGGCCGCAACGCGGCGCACCTGGCTCTGACGGGCATGGGGGTCACTCAGGAGTCATCGAGGCTTGACGTTGCTGCACGGAAGTCATAGAGTGTTCAAAACAAATGCTTGTTTGGAGAGCCGCTGATGAGCGAACGCGTCTGGAACGACCCTCAGGAGAAGACCTTCGAGGATTTCACCGTCGGCGACAAGGTGATCACTCGTGGCCGAACGGTTGATATCGGCGATCTCACCGTGTTCTCCGGTCTGACCGGTGACCACTACCCTTTGCACACTGACGAAGAGTACGGCAAGTCGACCCGTTTCGGAACGCGAATCGCGCACGGCCCGCTGACCTTTGCGTTCGCGGTCGGCCTTGTGGGCATGAGCGGCTTCTACGGCAATGCGATTACCGCCTTGGTCGAGATCAAGACCCTGCGCGCGCTCAAGCCCGTGATTTCTGGCGACACGCTGAAGGTGCACGCGACCGTCGTCGAACTCTCCGCGGGCAACAACCCCAAGTATGGCACCGTGCACGTGAACTACTCGGTACGCAATCAACGAGAGGAAGAGGTGATGAACTTTCTGCAAATCATGCTGGCGCGGCGCCGCGTCCAGCAGGGAGCCTGACCATGGCAGACACCTGGCCCCTCAACATCAGCGCCAAGTCGCCCAACGATCCGGTCTTCATCGGGACGGGGGAGTTGCCCTCTGGACGCTATCCCGACCGCAACTTCATTGGCGACCTGACCCATGTGGGCTTGCTCGCGCTGAAGGACGCGGGCATGGTGCCGCGCGACGTCGACACCATCCTGCTGATCCCGTGCCTTCACTCGCCCGTCGATCAAGCCGACCTCATCTTCTCGCGCATGGCGGAGGAGTTGGGGCTGCTGGGACATCTCAAGTCGAGCTTCATGGTGCACTCGGGCGGGTCCACGAGCGACAACGCGGTGCGCCTAGCCTCGGGGCTGATTGCTTCGGGACACGCGCGCAACGTGCTGGTGCTCAACTGCGAGCGCTGGGGTTCAGCCGATGTGAATGAGATGGTCACGATGCTCAGCCGGTACGGCATTCCTAACGAATGGGAAAAGCCCACAGGCCTGCAGTTCAATGCCATCGGGGCACTCATCCAGCGGCGCTATATGTACGCCACGCATTCGAGCGCGGCCGACATGGCATCGGTCTGCGTGACGCTTCGGAAGTGGGCTCAGCTCAACCCCAACGCCATGTACTACGGCAAGCCCTTGACGGTTGAGAAGGTCTTGGCCTCAAAGATGGTTGCCGATCCGCTTCATGCGCTCGAGTGCCCGATGCTGGCGGACGGCGCCGTGGCATTTGTGATGACCAGCGCCGAAAACGCGCGCCGACGCGGCATTGGTGCCACGGTACGCGTTGCGGGTTCCGGTGGTTGTGTCAGCCACTACAGCATTGGTCAAGAACGTGACCTGGCCACGCTCGGATGGGCCACGGCGGCCCGAAGAGCCTACGAGCAGTCTGGCTGGAGTCCCAAGGACATCCAGATGGCGCAGATCTACGACACCTATGCGGCGGTCACCACCAGTGCTGTTGAAGGTCTTGGCTTCTGCGAGCCGGGCGAAGGGGCCCGCTGGTTCGCCTCCGGAGCCGCCGACCCGGGCGGCAAGCTGCCCTGCAACACCAACGGCGGCATGCTTTCCGCCGGCCACACGGGAGTCGGGGGTGGCACAGCGCTCCTCGTCGAGGGGGTTCGCCAATTGCTTGGCCGGGCCGGCTCACAGCGACAAGTACCGGGAGTCAAGCGCTGCGTCGTGGGTGGTACCGGCGGAAGTTACATGGACGCACAGATCCTGCTCCTCGAGCAGGGCGCAAACGGGGGCAACTGATGAGTACCAATCTGATCCGGGACGAATTCCGCGCCGGCCTCAGCCGTGGCGAGTTGCTCCTGCAGAAATGCAACGACTGCGGCAAGCTGAACATGTACCCCCGGCATGCTTGCCCGCACTGTCAGTCGCAGTCACTGGGTTGGCAGAAGTCCGCGGGCAAGGGGGTACTGCACAGCTTTACCGTGCTGCTCGCGGGGGCGCCCGAAGGCTTCTCCCAGGATCTGCCGTACGCGGTGGGCGTCGTGAAACTGGAAGAGGGTGTGCAGATGCTCACCCGCTTGCGGCCCGACACCGATGGAAGTTGGACCAGCTACGAGTGTGAGCAACCGGTGGCGTTCTCGTCGGCGCCACCACAGCAAGTTGCACCGCGCGACTGTGCATGGTTCACAAACGCCAAATCCTGACTGGCCGCGATGAATACCTTTGCATTTCTCGAGAAAGCAACGCGCCTTCGCGCAGATCAGGCCGCCATCGTTCATGGAACGGAAACACTGACCTATCGGGAGTTCCACGAACGGGCGCTGACTATCGGCGGCAACCTGCTTGCACGGGGCCTGCAGCGCGGCGACCGCGTGGCGTTCTGCCTGGCCAACAGCCCGCGCATCCTGGAGACGGTGTTTGCCTGCTTCGCTGCGGGGCTGGTGGTGGTTCCCATAAACGCCCGCCTGCACCCCAAAGAGATGGCCTACATCGTGGGCAATTCCGGTGCAAAGGTGCTGATACACGGTGCCGAGTACGACGAAGGCATTCGCGAGCACTTGGCCGACTTCGCCGGTTTACGGCATCGCGTCTGCACCGACGAAGTTGCGGACGCCATCGCCTATGCACATCTGCTGGATCCGGCTGCGAAACTGAAAGAGGCCGCGGAGGTGCAGGCGACGGATCCGTGCTGGCTGTTCTACACGTCCGGCACGACAGGGCGGCCCAAGGGCGCGACATGGACGCACCGTACCGTACGCGTCATGGTCATGAACTACCTTGCCGACTTGCACAACATCCAGCCCGGCGAGGTAGTGGCTCACGCCGCGCCGCTGTCCCATGGAAGCGGGATCATCGCGCTGCCAGCGATCGCGCGGGCCGCGACCAACGTGATCTTCGAAAGCAAGAGCTTCGAGCCGGCGGCTTTCTTTGCGCTGATCGAGTCCAAGAAGGTCTCTCACATCGCGTTTCTCGCTCCAACGCAAATCATCAAGATGCTCGAGGACTTCGTCCCCGGCCGATTCGACCTTTCGAGCCTGAAAGCGATCACGTACGGTGGGGCACCCATCTACGTCGAGCACCTCCGCAATGCCATCAAGGCCTTTGGGCCAGTGTTCGTCCAGCTCTATGGCCAGGGCGAGTCGCCGATCACGATCAGTGGTATGAGTTCGGCCGATCACTCCCGCCTGCTTGCCGCGAACGACCCGCGAATCGGCTCAGCCGGCACGATCCGCACCGACGTCGAAGTGCGAGTCGTCGACGCCGATGATCGGACGCTTCCACCTGGCCAGGAAGGTGAAATCTGCGTGCGCGGCGACATCGTCATGCAAGGCTACTGGAACAACCCAGAAGCCACTGCCGAGACGATGCGCGGCGGCTGGCTGCACACAGGGGACATCGGCATGCTCGACGAAACAGGCTACCTGTTTCTGCTCGACCGCGCCAAAGACATGATCATCAGCGGTGGCAACAACGTCTATCCGCGCGAAGTCGAGGAAGTGATCGTGCAGCACCCGGCCGTCAACACTGTCGTGGTGTTCGGCATCCCGCACGAGTACTGGGGCGAGGCGGTGCATGCACTCGTGGTCTTGGAGCCGGGCGCTTCGGTGACCGCGAACGACATCATCGATCACTGCGGTCGCAATCTGGCCGGCTACAAGAAGCCCAAGAGCGTGGAGTTCACCGATGCCCTGCCCGTCAGTGGCTACGGGAAGGTGATGCGCCGGGAGATCCGCGAAAAGTACTGGGTCGGGCATGAGGGCCGCATCGGCGGTGGTGCACCGACGCCGAAGTCAGCAACGAAGGAGAGATCCAAGTGACACGAGTCTTGATTGCCGGCGTCGGCATGACCCAATTTGGCCGGTTTGCAGGACGCGGCATCCGAGCGATGGCTGTCGAAGCCGCCGACAAGGCGCTTGCCGATGCCGGCATTCCGGCCGAGGATGTGCAGAGAGTGTTCTTTGGCAATGCAATCGCGGGCATCGTCAATCAGCAGGAGATGATCCGGGGTCAGGTCGCTCTACGACATCACGCGCTGGGTCGCAAGTCGCTTATCAACGTTGAGAATGCATGTGCTTCTGGCGGGTCTGCTCTGCAATTGGCCTTTGACGCGATCTCCGGCGGACGGGCCGAAGTCATCATGGTGATCGGCGCGGAGCAGATGAACCATGCGGACCGGACACGCCCTTTCAACGCGCTCCGCGGTTCCACCGACATCGAAGAAATCGGTGAGGCGGTGCCCGGCGAAATGGCGAGTAACTCGATCCTGATGGACTTCTACGCCGGCGTCGCACGCGAGTATCTGAGTGAGCATCAGGCCACCGCCGAAGACTTCGCCCGCGTCGCTGTCAAGAACCGCCGTCATGCTGCACTGAACGAAAACGCCCACTTTCGTACGCCGCAGACGATCGAGGAGGTGATGGCCAGCCGCCTGATCGTCGACCCCCTGACATTGGCCATGTGCGCCCCGACCACAGATGGCGCCGCTGCACTGCTGTTGTGCTCGCCCGGATACGCCAAGCGGCTCAAGCGCAAGGTGGTCGAAGTTGTCTGCTCCCATGTTGCCGCTTCGCCGGGCGACCGGCAAAGCCCGGTGCGGCCCGCCGCGCGGGCAGCCTACGAGTCCTCCGGCATCGGCCCACGCGGATTCGACCTGATCGAATTGCACGACGCCGCGGCCCCTGCCGAACTACTCCAATACGGCGAAATCGACCTGTGCGAGCATGGCGAAGCTCACCACCTGGTGCGTAGAGGTGAAACGGATCTGGGTGGCAAGACTCCGGTCAATGTCAGCGGCGGGCTGCTCAGCCGCGGACATGCTCTCGGCGCCACCGGCTGTGCGCAGGTCGTCGAGCTCTGCCACCAACTGCGCGGCGAGGCGGGCAAGCGTCAAGTCCAGAATGCCCGCGTCGGCCTGGCGATCAATGGCGGCGGATGGCTGGCTGGCACCTACGCCCTGGCCGTTTCGACTGTCGTCAAGCGCGTCGACTGATGTCGATGCGTGAATCTCTGCGGAAGGTCAAGTCATGAGTCAGCGAGTCGAACTCGAGACGTGCTACTACGAGATCGTCGCCGACGGCGTCGCATTGCTCACCATGAACCGCCCCGAGCGAGGCAACGGAGTTGTGCCCGAGCTCGCTCGCGACATGCTCGCCGCCCTGACGACCTTGGAGACCGACCCGTCGGTGCGCGTTCTCGTGCTTACCGGCGCCGGCCAGCAGTTCTGCGCAGGTGCCGACCTCGTCGAGTTCCAGCGCTATATCGACGAAGAGTTGCCGCGAACGCACGAACCGTACAACGCCCGCGTGCTCTGGCCGGTGACCCAGCGTGTTGTCACCTGCCGGCTGCCGGTCATCGCAGCAATCAACGGTGGAGCCACTGCAGGCGGCCTAGACCTCGCGCTGGCCTGTGACATGCGCCTTGCTTCAACACGCGCAAAGCTCGGTGAGACCTACATCAAACTGGGGCTGAATCCCGGAAACGGCGGCACCTACTTCCTGCCAAGGCTGATCGGCTCGGGCCTCGCAGCCGAACTCGCGTTCACCGGCGACGTGATCGACGCCGCGCGCGCTCTCGAGATTGGCCTCGTCAACCGAGTCGTGGCGCCCGAGGCTTTGCTCGAAGAGGCAGCGGCCCTCGCGGCTCGCATCGCAGCCTACCCGCGCCTTGCGCTCGAAGCCACCAAACAACAGTTGCGCCAGAGCTGGCATCTCGACCTGATCAGCTCAATGAACGCAAGCTTCTGGGGCGTGGCGACGATGAGCCACACTGAGGATCTCAAGGAAGGCATCGCCGCCGCCCGCGAAAAGCGCGCACCGAAGTTCAATGCAGCGGA
>JAKAFQ010000783.1 GCA_021817875.1 Pseudomonadota bacterium | reverse complement strand
TCTATACCGCCGGCCCTCGTGTCCGACTTCCATCAGCACGAGCACCTCGCCTTCGCGCACGAACGGCATGATGGTCGTTGCGACGTCGAGCTCGATGTCCTCGCCATTCTCGTCGGTGCTGAGCGACGGCCAGCCGCTATCGGCGCGATCGAACAGAGCGACCACCCCCGGCGTGCAGTCCGATTCCTGAACCTCGATAGGCCAGGGCTCGAGCGCCTTTCTCAGCCCGTCGAGATCATCGACCGTGACGTAATTGGTTCGCGATGTACTTTGAAATGAAGCCATGTGCATTCCCGTGACTAAGGACCTGCCTGCCTATAGGCACCGCACTACCGAGTATCTCGCCCCGCAGGAGGAAGAATTCCGACCCCGCTCGCTACAGACCAGCAGGTCACTAATGAATGCGAACCGAGGTGGATCATGAGTCACGATGCAAAGCTCGAGCTGCTGATCGGGGTAATTGCGCACGCGGCCCGCTCGAGCGGGCTGTATAAGCTGCCGCTGATCGTGTGTGCCATGGCGCAGATGCGCGATGCGGTGCGGGACCCGGGCCTGGCGAAGCGGGCCGAGGAGAGCCTGAGCAATCTGATGGTTGCCGCGCCGGTGTCGGCCAAGGGCCTGCTGCGCTCGATGGCATGGATCGCCCGCAGCGTCAGCATCCGCAGCACGACCCTTGCGGAGCTCGCGATCCCGCGACTGTGTGCCGAGTCGGTCACACGGGCCGAACTCGATTGGCAGGGCAGTGTTCTTTCGGAAACATCAAAGGCCGCAGCGGCCTGATCTCACGCCCGGGCACTCGCCCGGGCTTCTCTTTTGCGCCGGACCGTGTCGAAACGGCAAAAAGCCGCCGGGGATTGACCCCGGCGGCTTCATTTCCAGTTCTCAGTGTATGCGCGCTCTGGGCTTGTGCCGAGGGCTCTGTGTGCGCCGCCGGCGCGCCAGCTCTCCTTGACACAGCCGAAGCCGCAAATCGAGCTGCGCACTGAGGGCAGGGTCGACCACGACACACTCCTGTGGCAATCGCTGCCGGATCTTCGTCACGCACATCCCGGCATCACGCGCCATCGCGACCTCGACGAGATACCCCTCGTTCGCGTCGAGGAATGCCTCGAGATTGGCTATCGCAGCCTGCGCCTCCAGGTGCTCCAGCCGCTCCTGCTCCTGAATGAGCTCACGGGTCGTCATTCTCCTCAGCGGATTCGACGGACTCACCACGCGGCGGATGTGACGCTCGATATCGATCGACGAAAGGGCCATGGGAGGCCTCCTGTTTTAATGACCTGCTCCTCTATAGCCAGCGCCGTCCGCTGGATAAAAAAGCCCCCTCGGCGAGGGGGCTTCTGTCAGTGAACCACGATTTCCTCGAAACTCTCGACGGCCCGAGGATCCCAGATGCAACCGCTCGCACAGTCCCAGGCCGTATACCAATAGAATCGCTCGTTCGCGAAATTGGCCCATGGCTGAAACGGCGCGACGATAATGCCGTCCCATTCGCCGGCCACCTGCCGCCACACCCTGGCGTTCTCGTACGGACCCCAGCCGGGATACATCTCCGAGAAGGTCTCCATGTCCTCCAGGCTCTCGAGCAACACCACCCGGCAGTCCTTGCGCAGCCGCACGCGGTAGCGATGCGGATATGACACCGGAAGCGAGCGCACCCGCGCCCTGCGACAATGGGATAGCCAATCGTCGGCACCGTCGACCGACACCCACAGGCCGTTCGGCTTCCAGTGCGGATCGGCGCCCGGCTCGCGCCGCTGCACCTCGCTCACCGGTGCAACGGTGAAATGAGACAACGCCAATTCGTGCACACGCATAGCACGTACTCCTGATAATGACCTGCCGGTCTATAGGAACCGCCGGGCGTTCAAAGTGCGGCTCGCGGGCATAAAAATGCCGCCCCAGAGGGGCGGCAAGTAAGAAAGATCACCCCGCAAGCGCGAGGACACCCTGGCCGGGCTCCTCGAGCACGCCCTGTGGGATTGCTACCGAGAGTCCTTGCAGCCACTCGCGCAGCGCAGCACTTCGCCCTGGCTTACCGAGATTGAACACCGGCACCCCGTGGCGCTCGGCAAGCTCTATCGCCGTACCCGTCCCGCCGGTCTTCGCCGAGCGCGTGCGCGCCGACTCACAACCGTCCGAAGTCCAGCACACGAGCAACCGCGAGGGGGTGTCGAGCGAAAGCCCGAGCACCTGGTAGCAGTTGCGCGCGTGCAGCTTGCGCGCTGGCGGCGAGAGTCGATTCCACGCCGGATGAACCCGGCGGGCCACATCAAGGGCGCGTCGCTCGACCGTGTAGAGCGGCGAGGGATTGCCGTTGAAGCCTCGCCACGGCAGATAGATCTGCATGCGAGCACCAACCACCGTGCGCGCGCCCTGCTCGAAGGCCGCATCGGCCCCCTCCGCCCCGCCCGAGCGCAACGTGAATCCCGCCTGCGCCAGCACCGCCGCGAGCGAGCTCATCTGCTCGAGCACCCGCGCCGGGGTCTCTCTTGATCCGACGCCCGTGTAATAGCGCTCCGTCCCAAGAGTGGACGAACCGGCTATCGTCTTGCGGAAACCCGCCCGCCGCATCGGCGTGCCGCCCTTGTAGTCCTTACACC
>JAKAFQ010000099.1 GCA_021817875.1 Pseudomonadota bacterium | reverse complement strand
ACTGCGCGCCGCGGCCGAGCCGGGCGGCATGGCCGTCATGCTCTCAGGAGGACACACTCCCCTGCCGGCCTACCGCCAGCTCGCCAAGCGCATCGGCCGGCAACCGGAGCTGCGCGCCGCATCGCTCCACCTGCTCTACTCCGACGACCGCTACGTTCCGGCCGGCTCGCAAGCCAGCAATTTTCATTGCTCGCGGCCACTGCTCGATGCGTTGCGCCTGCCCGAGGAACGGGTGCTGCGCGTACGGACGGAGCTGCCGCTGGAGCAGGCCGCGGAGGATTACGATCGGCGGCTGAGGATGCTGCTCGATCGCGGCGTGACGGTCGGTCTGGGAATGCTGGGCCTCGGCGCCGACGGACATACCGCCTCGCTCTTTCGCAGTGCCGACCTGCAGCGTGCCCGCGGCAGGTTCGCCATCGCGGTGCAGCGGCCCGACGGTCTCGCCGGCGTCACGGTCACGCCTGAATTTCTCGCTCGGGTCACCGAGCCCCTGTTCGTCGTCGCCGGGGACGGCAAACAGACGGCGATCCGCGGCCTGGAACTGCAGGACCCGGGCGTCATCGCCGTACAGGCCGTCGAGGGCTGTCCTCGGGTGCAGCTGTGGGTGGAGGAATCGGCCGAACAGGGCGGCGCCGCGTAACGGTCCGGACGGACGGCCCCCGAGGCCCGCCCGTCCGACCGTCCCGGCTCAGCGGGTCGGCACGGGTCCCTTCACCGCCATGACGAAACCGTTCAGACGAATGTACTGGCGATAGGCCTGCTGCACCTGGGCCGCAGTGAGCGCCAGATAGCGCCGGCCCGCGATGACGTTCTCATCGAGCGGCTCGCCGAGTGACGCATAGGTGAGCAGCTGGCCGCCGATTCCGCCGAAGCTCGACTCGCTCAAGGGAATCTGCCGCAGCAGTATTCCCTTGGCGCGATCGAGGTCCATCGCCGGGAGCACGCCGCTTTGCATGCGCTTCAGGTCCTTCAGGATCAGCTTGCGTGCAGGGAACACCTTGTCCGGGTCACACCCATAGGAGACGGTGTAGCGACCGCGGTACTTGTCCAGATCGAAGCGCGTCCCGACGTAATACACCAGCCCGGTCTCCTCGCGCAGATCGTGGTAGAGCCACGAGGCGTAGAATCCGCCGCCCAGCACCTGATTGCCCAGGCGCAGCGCAAAGCGCGCCGGGCTTTCGCGGGTCACCGGAATCAGCTCCGCAAGCTGCACGCTGTTCTGCACCGCGCTGCGATCCGGCGTGTGCAGACTCCCGCTGCGATTGAGCGGCACCGGCGGATAGTCGACCTCCGGCTTCGCTCCGCTCGCGAGCCAGCGGCCGAAGGTCTGGGCCACCACCCACATGGCCTCGCTCGGGGTGACTTTGCCCACCACGACGATCGTGGTCATGTCAGGGCGGAACACCCGCGCGTAGTAGCCCCGCACCTTGGCCAGGGTCAGGTTCATGACGCTGCCAGGCGTCGGATGGCGCAGCGATGGATCGCCCGCCGGCACCAGCAGCTTCTGCAGCCCGATGTCATTGAGGAATCCGGGCGATTGCAGCTGACCGCGCCAACTGCCGGCCGTTTCGCGCTGCATGTAGCCGAATGACTGCGGCGAGAATGCCGGATGCAGTTCGTTGTCGGCCAGCAGCGCCATGCCCCGCGCGAAGTACTTCGCCGGCACCTGCAGCGAGAAATCCGTGCCCGCGCTCTCCCGCGCGGTGATGGCATCGAGCGCGGCCTGGAACTGCAGCCGGTCGAGATGCGTACTGCCGAACTGGAACAGACTGTCGAGCACTTCCCCGACGCCCTTCTCGCCCCTGGGGGCCTGCAGGTCGGAGTTGGTCCGCACGCGACCCATCACCTGCACGGTATCGCTCACCGATTCGGGCTGCACCACCAGCTTCAGGCCGTTGGGCAGCAGGTAGAGCACCGGGTGCAGCTGCGAACGCGGTGCCGGCAGCTTCACGAACGCCCTCGCGGCCCAGCGCGGCAGCCTGACGGGCTTGCTCGGGTTGGCGGCAAAGCTCTCCGCGCCGCCGTAGCCCTTGCTGGAAACCGGCTTGCCGGAGCTTTGCGGCGTCAGGATGGCGCTGAAGGCATGCGCCGGATCGAAGATCTCACGGGCCAGTCGGTCGACCGCCGCGGGGGTCACGGCCGCGATCGCCGCTCTCATCTCCTCGGGTGAATTCAGGCCATCCTCGGCGAGCGCCTCGGACCACGCGTCGGCCAGGCCGTTGATCGAGTTCTTCTGAAATTCGAGCCGCGCCATGGCCTGACGCTTGGCGGCCTGCACCAGCGCCGGATCGATGCCCCGAGTCGCCGCCCGGCGCAGGATGGCCCGCATCCTCGCGAGCATCGGCCCGGGATTGGCGCCGCGCGGGAAAATGCCCACGGCCGCGCCGAGTCCGGCCTTCGGCAGCATGGACGCGGAGAATGTCCCGTACAGCGCCTTGCCGGTCATTCCCATGCCGAACAGGGCGGCCCGCTTGGAAGCGAGCGCGTCCGACAGCACCTGAGCCGTCGCGTAGTCCTTGCTGCGCGTGCCGGGCATGCGGTAAGCGAGATAGACCTCCCCGTAGGGACTGTCGGTGGGCGCCCGGTAGGTCTCGGCCACGGCCGGCTGCAGGTGAAACGGCAGACGCCGCGGCAGCGCGCGGCGCCGGATCGGCCCGAACAGCCGGCGGACCTCGGCGAGCGTCGCCCGGGGATCGACGTCGCCGGCGATCACCAGGATGGCGTTGTTCGGCGTGTACCACTGGTCGTGGAAGCGCTTGAGCATCGCGGCCGGTGTCGCGTTGAACGAGGGCCGCGTGCCGAGCGGCGTGTGCGCGTACGGCGTGCCGGCGAACAGCCGGGCAAACAGTTCGGTGAAGAACTTCCACTCCGGATTGGACAGGTCGCGGGAGACCTCCTGCTCGATCGCGCCGCGCTCGAGCTTCCACTGGGCCGGCGCCATGTCCACCGCCCGCATGCGGATGGCCGCGATGTGCAGCGCCACATCGAGGTCCTGCGAGGGCACCACGAAGAAGTACCGGGTGGTGCTGAAGGACGTCTCGGCGTCGAAGACGCCACCCATGTTGGCCGTGATCGCGGCCAGCTGGTCCGCGCTGAGTCCGGGACTGCCGCGGAACATCATGTGCTCGACCGCGTGGGCGGTGCCCGGGAAGCCCTTCGGCGCCTGATCCGAGCCGACGAGGTAGTTCGTCTGCACGGACACCACCGGCGCGAGCGGGTCGCGCACGATCACGACCCTCAGTCCGTTGCCGAGCGTCGCGCGCGTCACCTGCAGCGCCCCGGCCGCCAGAGCCTGGCCGGCGAGGAAAACCGTCGCCAGCAGCGCCCATCGCATGATCTGCCTCAATCGCATGGTCTAGTCCTCACTTCCTTTCCAGCCCGATCACACCAGCGGTAGCCGCCGGCACCGGACGCAATACATCGGACGCGACTGCCCGCGGCGCAGCGCGTCGCTCCGCGGTCAGACGTGCGGTGGGTTTTGTCTGGCGCACGGATCATACTCTACAAGGCGCAGGGAACGCGGCCAGCTGTCACGACACACGGCGCCCGAACCGACCGGCGCACGCATCCCTGTCCGGGTCAAGTGTGTACGAGGCAAAGCGGCGGGCGCGGCCGTGCGCCGGGGGCTGGTCAACATCATGTGCCCGGGCGCACACTCCCGCTTCCTGGAAGCTCCGAACAACCCTGGGAGATGCACATGGCCCTGACGCGACAGGTCGTCCCGAGCCTCGACGCTGACGGCACGGACGTCATGACTCATGACGCGGCGGTTGCCGCGCCCGCCTCTCAACCCTTCGATACGGACGACATCCAGAAACTCTGGAGACGTCACGAACAGATTCCCTGCGCCATGGAGGACTCCCCGTGAACTCCCGAGTCTCCCCGTTGTCTGATCCTCCTCGGCGGGCTGTCGTGGCCGGTGTGCTCATCGTCGTCGTGCTGCTCGTCCTCGGCGGGGCGTTCGTACAGATCGGCCCCGGCGAGCGCGGCGTGCTCATGACCTTCGGCGCCGTGCATCCCGGCGTGCTCCAGCCGGGGCTGCACTTCAAGCTGCCGTTCATGCAGACGGTGGCGAAGATGAATGTGCAGGTGCAGAACTCGCAGGCCACCGAGAGCGCCGCCAGTCTGGATCTGCAGGACGTGTCGACCACGATCGCCACGAACTGGCACATTCTTCCGGCGGATGCGGAGTGGGTGTACCAGCACGTCGGCAGCGAGCGGGCGCTGATTTCCAAGGTCATCCGGCCGGCGATCAGCAATGCGGTGAAGGCGGTCACGGCACACTACAATGCCGAGGACCTGATCGTGCAGCGCGACGCGGTACGCGGCAGGATTGAGGCGCAGATCCGCAGCGCACTGCAGCCGTTCCGGGTCGTGGTGGACGCCGTGAACGTCACCGACTTCCACTTCAGCCGCCAGTACGCCGAGGCGATCGAGCAGAAGCAGGTTGCCCAACAGCGCGCCCTGCAGGCCGAGTACGACCTGGATCGCGCCAAGGTCCAGGCGCAGCAGAAAATCGTCGAGGCGACCGCCCAGGCCGAGGCACAGAAGCTCCTCCAGCAAAGCCTGACACCGGAGATCATCCAGCAACAGGCGATCGCCAAGTGGGACGGTCATCTGCCACAGGTGATGGGCGGCAAGGGCGTGCTGCCGATGATCGGCAACCTGCCGGCGATCGCTGCGCGCTAGTCGGGCCGATTCACCGACCGCGACGCAGCGCGCTAGGCCTTCTTCTCGACGTGCCCGCCGAAGCCGAGCCGCA
Organism: Pseudomonadota bacterium; assembly: GCA_021817875.1. Next base: position 6,040 of record JAKAFQ010000099.1, on the reverse strand, counting down.
TGGCCGAGAGCACCTTGCTGGCAAATTCGCCGCTGCCGCGCGATTCGAAGCGCGAATAGAGCGCCGCGCTCAGCACGTGGGCCGGCACCCCCATCTCGATCGCCGCCTGTACTGTCCAGCGCCCCTCTCCGGAATCGGATACCCGCCCGCCGAAACCCGCCAGCTGCGGGTCCGAGGCCAGCGCCTTCGCCGTCAGATCCAGCAGGCGCGAGGAAATGATACTGCCGTGACGCCACACCTCGGTGACCGCGGCGATGTCGAATCGGTACTGGAACAGGCGCGGATGCGCGAGCGGCGCGGTCTCGGCGTCGGTGTCCCGTGACCTCAGGCCGGCATCGGCGCGCTCGAGGACGCTGAGTCCCTCGGCATACGCGGCCATCACGCCGTATTCGATGCCGTTGTGAACCATCTTCACGAAATGGCCGGCGCCGCTCGGGCCGCAGTGCAGATAGCCCATGGGCGCCGTGTCCTCGGCGCGCCGGGCGCCGGCGGCGGGCATCCGTCCGCCGGGAGACAGCGTGGCGAACAGCGGCTCCAGCGTGTCGAAAATCTCCTTGTCTCCACCGACCATGAGACAGTAGCCCTGTTCGAACCCGAGCACACCGCCGCTGGTGCCGACGTCCAGATAGTGGATGCCCGCCGGACGCAGCTCGTCGGCACGGCGAATATCGTCCGAATAATGGGAATTACCGCCATCGATGAGCACGTCGCCGGAGGCCATCAGCGGCCGCAACTGCGCAATCACGGTATCGACGGCCGCCGCCGGCACCATGATCCACACCGCCCGCGGCGGCGTCAGCTGTGCAATCAGCTCCGCGGGCGAGGACGCGGCGCGGGCCCCTACGGCCGCGGCGGCCTGTACCGCGGCCGTTGATCTGTCATACGCGACGCACTCGTGACCGCCCTCGATCAACCGCCGCACCATGTAGGCGCCCATCCGCCCCAGTCCGATCATGCCAATTCGCATACGATACGCCCTCCGTCGATTGCCTCCGCGAGCGTCACTCGCGGTCAGTTCGGAACCCGTCTGATCTGCGCGCCGAGCTGCGCCAGCTTCTCCTCGATGGCCTCATAGCCCCGATCGATGTGGTAGATGCGCTCGACCTGTGTACACCCCTCCGCGACCAGGCCCGCCAGCACCAGGCTCGCCGAGGCGCGCAGGTCGGTCGCCATGACGGGTGCGGCCGTGAGGCGATCGACGCCGCGGATGATCGCCGTGTTGCCCTCGAGCCGGATCTCCGCGCCGAGCCGGCGCATCTCCAGCATGTGCATGAATCGGTTCTCGAAGATCGTCTCGATGATGGTGCCCACGCCACTCGACACGGAATTGAGCGCGGCGAACTGCGCCTGCATGTCGGTCGGAAAGGCCGGGTACGGAGCGGTGCGCACATCGACTGCCCGCGGCCGCCGCCGGCGCATGTCCACCTCCACCCAGTTCTCGCCGACGCCGACCTCTGCGCCGGCCTCCTGCAGCTTCACGAGCACCGCATCCAGGTGATCGGGACGGGTGTTCTTGATGCGCACGTGGCCTCCCGTGATCGCGCCGGCCACCAGATAGGTGCCACCTTCGATCCGGTCGGGCAGCACCTCGTAGGTGGTGCCGGTCAGCCGCTCGACGCCTTCGACCACGATCTTGTCGGTGCCGGCACCGCGGATCTTCGCGCCCATGGCGATCAGAAAATTCGCCAGGTCGATCACCTCGGGCTCACGCGCGGCGTTCTCGATGACGGTCTCGCCCTCGGCGAGCGTCGCGGCCATCATCAGGTTCTCCGTCCCGGTCACCGTCACCGTGTCGAGCACCAGGCGCGCGCCGCGCAGCCGTCCGGCGCGCGCCCGGATATATCCCCCGTCGATGGTGATATCGGCCCCGAGCGCCTGCAGGCCCGCCACGTGAATATTGACCGGACGCGCCCCGATCGCACAGCCGCCCGGCAGGGACACGTCGGCCCGCCCGTAGCGCGCCACCAGCGGGCCGAGCACCAGGATGGAAGCCCGCATGGTCTTGACCAGCTCATAGGGCGCCGAGTAATCACGCACGGTGGTCGGATCGACCTCGATACGCATGCGCTCGTCGATCGTCACGGTCGCACCCATGCCCCCCAGCAGCTCCACCGTCGTGGTGACGTCCTTCAGGTGCGGGACGTTCGCGACGACCACCGGACCGTCGGCGAGCAGCGCGCCCGCGAGGATCGGCAGGGTCGCGTTCTTGGCGCCGGAGATGCGGACCTCGCCCTCGAGGCTCACCCCACCCTGGATCTGCAGCTTGTCCACCTCAGGCTCCGGCCTCCGCCGGAGTCAGCGCCTCGATGGACAGTGCATGGACCTCGCGCCCCATCAGCTCGCCGAGCGTCCGGTACACCAGCTGGTGGCGGGCGATGCTGCGCAGACCGGCGAACTGCTCGGCCACGATGCGCGCCGAGAAATGGGTCTGGTCTTCGGAATGCACCCGGACTTCGGCTCCGGGCAGGCCGGCACGGATCAGCCGTGCGACTTCCTCTGGATTCATGGGAGCATCTTAATCGACGCGAGGGCCGTGCGCCCGATGAGCCTGTCCTGCGCGGTCCGGGTCTCGGCCGGCCGCCGGGCACCGCGGAGAGATTGGGCGGAATTGCTACAATTGGACACTCATGAGCCCATCTGCCGCCCCCAGCCGCGCCGACCGCGACCTGCTCGCGGCCGCGCGTCGTGCCGTCTCGATCGAGACCCGCGCCGTCGAGGCGCTGCTCGATCGCCTGGACGGGCGCTTCGCGACCGCCTGCCGGCTCTGCCTGCAATGCCAGGGCCGCGTGGTAGTCACCGGAATAGGCAAATCGGGCCACATCGCGCGCAAGATCGCCGCGACCCTCGCGAGCACCGGCAGTCCGGCGTTTTTTCTCCATCCGGCCGAGGCCAGTCACGGCGATCTCGGCATGATCACGCGCGCCGACGTGGTGCTCGCGCTGTCCAATTCGGGTGAGACACCCGAAGTGCTGCTGCTGCTGCCGCACCTGGCGCGCCTGGCCGTACCGCTCATCGCCATGGTGGGCAGGCCGGACTCCACCCTCGGCCGCGCCGCCGCCGCCATCCTCGACGTCAGCGTGCCGGAGGAGGCCTGTCCGCTGAATCTTGCGCCCACGGCAAGCACCACGGCGGCACTCGCGATGGGTGATGCGCTCGCCGTCGCGGTGTTGGAAGCCCGTGGCTTCACCCGGCAGGACTTCGCTCGCTCGCACCCCGGCGGCACGCTCGGCCGGCAGCTGCTGCTGCGCGTCGCGGAGCTGATGCGCACCGGCGAGGCGCTGCCGCGGGTCCTTGCGGACACCCGGCTCGGCGAAGGGCTGCTGGAGATGTCGCGCAAGGGACTCGGGATGACCGTGGTCGTCGACCAGGACGAACGCATTCTCGGCGTGTTCACCGATGGGGATCTGCGGCGCGCCCTCGACCGGCAGGTCGACGTGCACACCGCCGCCATCTGCGAGGTGATGACCTCTCCGTGCAAGACCATTGGGCCACAGGAACTGGCGGCCGAAGCGGTGCACCTGATGGAGCTGCACCGCATCACCGCCCTGCCGGTGGCCGATGAACTCGGCCGGTTGATCGGCGCGCTCAACGTGCACGATCTGTTCCGCGCCGGCGTCGTCTGAGCCGGCGATCTCCCGATGAGCTCCGACGCCGCCCGGATCCGACTGCTGGTGCTTGACGTCGACGGAGTACTGACCGACGGCCGGCTGTATTTCGGCCCGCGTGGCGAGGCGCTGAAAGCGTTCCACGTCCGCGATGGCGCCGGCATGAAGCAGCTGACCGCCGCGGGCGTCGCCGTGGCGGTGATCTCCGGCCGGCGCTCGCAGATGACGCGCCGGCGATGCCGCGAGTTGGGTGTCCGTCACGTCATGCAAGGCGTGACGGACAAGCTCGGCGCCTTCCGGCGGTTGTGTGCGCGCCTCGAGGTGCCCCCCGCCGCCTGCGCCTGCATCGGCGACGATACACCCGATGTACCGCTGATGCGCGCGGCGGGACTGGCTTTCGCGGTGGCGGACGCGCACCGCGACGCCCTGCGGGCCGCTCACATCGTCACGGCCTTGCCGGGCGGGCAGGGGGCGGTCCGCGAAGTCTGCGATTTTCTGCTGGCCGCACGCGGCGCGGCCCCGCCCGCATGATCTACCGCATCTTCGCCGTGCTGACCGTGGCGACCGTGATCATCGGCTCGCTGCTGCTCGCGCGCCAGGGCGTGGCGCCGCAGTCCGCCACCGTGCGCCGGGCCGACACGGACGAGGGATACTCGGCGCGCGACGCCCAGCTCATCGAGACCGGTCCGGCCGGGCTGCCGCTGTACACGCTCAACGCCGCGACGATCCGCCAGCTGCCGAATGCCAATCAGGTGCAGCTCAGCGAGGTCAGCATGAGCTTTCACGGTGGCGGCGACCAGTGGACGGCCACCTCCGACCAGGGCGAGATTCTGCGCGGCACCAGCCGGATCGAACTCACCGGTCACGTACAGGTGTCGGCGACCATCACCGGCTCGAGCGCACCGATCCGCATCGCCACCGGCAAGCTGTCTTTCAACAGCCGCTCGGATATCGTGAGCACCTCCGACCCGGTGAGACTCACCTGGTCGGGCCAGCAGCTCGATGCCCACGGCCTGGTGGCGGATTTGAAGGCCCACCGACTCCAGTTAGAATCTTCGGTCCATGCGATCGTCACTGCCCCGCACTAGGAGCCTGCTGCTCGGCCTGGGTCTTGGTCTCGCCGGCATCGGCGCCGCCTTCGCCCATGGTCCGCTTCGCGCCGATCCCGCAGGCGGCAGCCACGTCAGCGGCCCTGCGACCGCCAGCGCTGCTGTCGCCGGGCGCGCGGGCAGTCTCGCTTCGGGCGCCGGTCCGCGCCTGCCCACGCTCTCGCGGCAGCCGATCGCCATCAATGCCGCCTCGGTGGAAGTGGACTACAAGACTCAGACGGCGACCTACCGGCAGGTCGTGATCGCTCAGGGCAATGTGGTCGTACGGGCGGACCGCGCCCGCACCACGGTGGGGCAGACCCGTCAGAGGAGCGAATGGACCCTGGAGGGCAATGTGCGCATCCAGGCTCCGCCGCGCGGCAGCCTGGACGCGGACACCGCGACGGTGGATGTGCAGGACAGCCGCATCATCCGCGCCACGGTCAGCGGCAAGCCCGCCGAGTTCACTCAGCAGAGCGCCGCCGGCAGACTCACTCAGGGGCATGCCGACCGGATCGTCTACGACGTCAGCCAGGGGACGGTGCAGCTGCGCCAGGACGCCTGGTTGTCGGATGGCCGCAATGAGATCAGCGGTCCGCTGCTGACCTACGATGTGCTGAAGGACCGGATCGAGGCGAGCGCACCCGGCAGCGGCGAGCGGGTGCACCTCACCATCACGCCGCAGGCGCCCTCGCCGCGCAAGACAGCGCCCGCTGCGAAGCCTCCGGCCAGAGGCGGCCGGGAACCGGCCAAGAGGCAGAGCCGCTCAGGAGGCTCTGATTAACCGGCTCGCGCTCGCGCTGCCCCGCGGATCGGCCGGTGACAGGCGCGGGGCAGCGCCCACCGGCCGGCATGGGAAGACCGCCGCTGTCTGCGAGGCCGCTCTGCTAGGCTATCGGCGCTGCGCAGCCGGAGCGGGACTCGAGCCTGTTCGCCCGTGCGGCGCAGGCGCCACGTCCTCGCTCCGCAAGAGCCCGGTGTGGGCTCCCTGCCCGCCCGCTCGCCGCTGCGCCAATCAGCCGCCGCCCGTGCACGCGGATCAATCAGAGGCTCCCTGATGTCGCTCAAAGCCACGGGGCTCGAAAAAAGCTACCGTTCCCGCAAGGTCGTTCAAGGTCTCAGTGTCGAGGTCTCGAGCGGCGAGGTCGTGGGTCTGCTGGGGCCGAACGGCGCCGGGAAGACCACTGCTTTCTACATGATGGCGGGACTCGTGCCCTGCGACGCCGGCAGCATCCACCTCGGCGACCGGGACATCACGATGCTGCCGATGCACCGGCGGGCCCAGCTCGGACTCGGCTACCTGCCGCAGGAAGCCTCGATATTCCGCCGGCTGTCCGTCGAGGGCAA
>JAKAFQ010000782.1 GCA_021817875.1 Pseudomonadota bacterium | reverse complement strand
CATCGAGACACGCCTCGGCATACCGACGAGCTCGGCGGCCCCCTCGGTGAGCTCGCTGTACGATGCGCGCGCGAAGCTCGACGGCGCGCTGTGCCTGGCGATCTCGCAGTCCGGGGCGAGCCCCGACCTGCTCGCCGCGGTGCGGAAAGCGCGCGAGGCCGGCGCGCGGATCGTGGCTCTGGTCAATGCCGAGCACTCCCCGCTCGAGGCACTGGCCGATGAGCTCGTGCCACTCTCGGCGGGCGTCGAGAGCAGCGTCGCGGCGACCAAGACCTTCATTGCCTCCCTCGCCGCGATCATCCACCTGGTGGCCTGCTGGAGCGGAGATCGAGCCCTCTCCGAGGCACTGCGCAAGGCGCCCAAGCACCTCGAGCACGCCTGGAGCCTCGATTGGCGCGCAGCGCTTGAGCCGCTCATCGCCGCCCAGGACCTGTACGTGATCGGCCGCGGCATCGGCCTCGGCATCGCGCAGGAGGCGGCACTGAAGCTGAAGGAGACCTGCGGCCTGCACGCCGAGGCGGTAAGCGCCGCGGAGCTGCGCCACGGCCCGATGGCCCTGGTCAAGTCCGGCTTTCCGGTGCTGATCTTCTCCCAGAACGACGAGGCCCGCGCCAGCATCGAGATGCTGGCGATGGAGCTGGCGGCCCGCCACGCCGAGGTGATGATCGCAGGCTCGCGCTGCCCGCAGGCACTGCAGCTGCCGGCCGAGCCGGCCCACCCGGTGATCGAGCCGATGCTGCTGATTCAGACCTTCTATCGCCTGGCGAACGCCCTGTCGCTGGCGCGCGGGCTCGATCCGGACCACCCTCCTCACCTGCGCAAGGTCACCGAGACGGTCTGATGTCCATCGCATTGGTCAATGCGCGGGTGCTGCGCGGCACGAGTCTCCTCGACGGTCAAAGCGTGCTCATCTCGGGCGGGCGCATCGAGGACATCGTGCCCGCCGAGGCCACGCGCGGACCGGGGATCGAGCGCGTCGATCTCGGCGGCGGGCTGCTGCTGCCCGGATTCATCGACACGCAGGTCAACGGCGGCGGCGGCGTGCTGTTCAATGACGCGCCGACCGTCGAGTCGATCCGCCGGATCGGGCGCGCGCACCGCCGCTTCGGCACGACGGGCTTCCTGCCCACGCTGATCAGCACCGATCTGGAGGTGGTCGCGCAGGCCATCGGCGCGACACGCGCGGCGCTCGCCGCGGGCACCCCCGGAGTGCTCGGCATCCATATCGAGGGTCCCTTCCTCAGTGTCGAGCGCAAGGGGGTGCATGACCCGGCGAAGTTGCGCGAGCTCGACGAGAGCGCCGTGGGACTGCTGAGCTCCCTCGGTGCCGGACGCACGCTGGTCACACTCGCCCCGGAGGTGACCACCCCGCAGATCATCCGCCGACTCGCCGAGGCGGGGGTGATCGTCTCGGCCGGCCACACCAATGCCACCTACGCCGAGGTCCGCGAGGCGCTGCAGCACGGCCTGCGCGGCTTCACCCACCTGTTCAACGCCATGTCGCAGCTGACCAGCCGCGAGCCGGGGGTGGTGGGGGCGGCGCTCGAGGACCCCTCGAGCTGGTGCGGGGTGATCGTCGACGGTGAGCATATCGCCCCGCCCGTGCTGCGCCTGGCGCTGCGCTGCAAGCGGCACGAGCGCTTCATGCTGGTCACCGACGCGATGCCGCCGCTCGGGACGGACCTGCGCACCTTCGAGCTGCAGGGCCGGCGCATCAGCGTGCGTGGCGCGGTCTGCTACGACGAGCAGGGGCGCCTCGCCGGCTCGAACATCGACCTGGCGAGCTGCGTGCGCAATGCCATCGAGCTGCTCGGACTGCCCCTGCACGAGGCAGTGCACATGGCGAGCCTGTATCCGGCCGAGTTCCTCGGGCTGGCCGCAGAGCTCGGGCGCATCGAGCCCGGCTACCGCGCCAACCTGGTGCTGACCGACGAGCGGCTGAACGTCCGGGCGACCTGGATCGAGGGCGAGACCGAGCGCGCCTGAGCCGGCCGCCCAGCGGCAAGCCGCCCCGCGTTCCGATATCCTTGCGCTCTGCCGTACACGGCGAGTGCTCGCCGCGGCCGGCCCGGCCCCTTCAAGGAGACGATCGCATGTCCATCGTTCGGCAGGGCACGCTGCTCGGTCTGGCGCTCGCGACCCTCACGCTCGCCGGGTGCGGCAACAGTGGCGATGCGCAGCTGCGGCTGCTGAACGCAAGCGCCGGCTACGCAGCTCTGGATGTGTACTTCGAGCAAAGCGGCACCGGTGGCACCCCGCAGCTGAGCAACGTCGCCTCCGGCACAGTGAGCGCCTATGCCGGGGTGACCCCGGCGGCCTACACGGTCTATTTCACGAGCCATGGCGTCGGGGCGGCCAACGCGCTCGCCAGTCAGAGCGCGACCTTCTCCAACAGCAACCGGCGCACCTACGTGGCGTACGGCGACAGCGGGTCGTTCGGTGTGCTCGAAATCAACGAGCAGCAAGGATCCCCCAATGGCGGGTATGCCAACGTCGAGGTACTCAACGCGGACCCCGACGCCGGCAGTGTCGATGTCTATCTGACCAGCCCCGGCGTGCCGCTCGCCAATGCCTCGCCGAACTTCAGCGCCGTGGCCGGCGGCAAG
>JAKAFQ010000781.1 GCA_021817875.1 Pseudomonadota bacterium | reverse complement strand
CTGTCGAGATCGACGTGCGGTTCCGGCAGGGGACCGCTTCGATGCTCGACCTGCAGGCGGTCAACGGCGCCATCGATCGCGCCCGGCGCGAGCTGCCGCTCGCGGCCCATCCCTTCGCCCAGATCATGGGCAACGCCATCAACGAGGTGATCGACGACACCGTGCAGATCCCAGCGGGTGTCGCGCCCGCCGAGGTCGAGCGCGCCGTGCTCGCCAACGTGGCCCCGGCGCTGCGCGCCTTGCCCGGAGTGCAGCGGGTGGAGGTGTACGGCGCGGGCCAGGAAGCGCTGTGGATCCAGCCGGACCCGAAGGCGATGCGCCGCTACGGCGTGTCGGTCACGGCGATCGCCCGGGCGGTACGGTCCCAGGTGCTGCTGAAGCCGGCAGGCTACGTGACACAGGGACACAACGACGTCTTCATCGAGGCGCGTCACCTGCCGGTCCATGCGGCGCAGCTGCGGGATATCCCGGTGCCCTCGGACGACGGACCGATTCCGCTGCAGGCGCTGGCGCGCGTGGTGCGATCGGCGGTGCCGACGCACAACGCAGTGTCGCTCGATGGCAAGCCCAGCGTCGCGCTGACCGTCCTCAAGCAGCCGGGAGCGGCCACGACACCGGTCACGCGCGAGGTGGCGGCCACCCTGGCCGCGACGCTGAACCAGCTGCCGCGCGGCGTGCGCTGGGTGCCGATCTACAACCAGGGGCACATCGTCCACGTGATCGGTGTCGACCTCGGCCGCAACCTGCTCATCGGCATGCTGCTCGCGGTGGCGGTGCTGTTCTGGGTGCTGGGGGCGGGCCGCGGCATCTGGGTGCTCGCCGTCAGCATCCCGCTGTCGCTCGTGATCGGCATCGCCGCCCTGTACGAGGCGGGCCAGGACCTCAACCTCATGACCCTGGGAGCGCTCACCGTGGCGGTGGGCTTTCTCGCCGACGACGCCATCATCGTGCTCGAGAGCATCTATCACTGCTGGGAGGAAGGCGATGGCCGCTGGCAGGGCGTCTGGCGCGGTGTGCGCCAGATCCTCGTGCCGGACATCACCGGCACCTTCACCAACATCGCGATCTACGTGCCGCTGCTGTTCGTCGGCGGTCTGGTGGGCATCTTCTTCATCCCGTTCTCGCTGGCGATGGCCTTCGCGCTGCTGGCCTCGCTCCTGGTGTCGGTGACACTGATCCCGATGGGGCTCGGCTTCATCCATGCCTCGCCCGGCGGGGCGAGCGCGAGCGGCGCGCGGGCGTTGGAGAAGATCCGCCACTGGAACGAGCGGCTGTTTGCCCTGGTGATGCGCGGCCCGAGGCTCAGCCTCGCGCTGACCTTCGGCGTGCTGGTGTTGTCCCTGGTGGGCCTGGTGCTGGTGCCGATGGATTTCCTGCCCCTGCCCAACGAGGGCGTACTGCTCGAGTCCTTCACGCTGCCGCCGGACAGCTCGCTGCTCGAGACCCGCTCGACGGTGGACCGCATGACCCGGCGCATGCTGGCCGATCCCGATGTGGCCCACGTGTATGCGCGCATCGGCTCCTCGGGCGACACCACGTACACCGAGCCCGCGTACGCCGGCGAGATGCAGGTGGCGTTGAAAAAGGGCGTGAGCGTCAATGCCCTGGATGCGATCGGCCAGCGCATCCAGCACGAGTCGCAGCTGCCCGGGGTGCAGCTGTCGGTGGATACCCCCACCATCGAGCGGCTCGGCGAGAGCCTCTCGGGACTGCCCCAGCCGTTCGTGATTCATGTGTTCGGCCGCAGCCTGGCGCGGATGCGCACGCTCGCGCAGCAGATCACCGCGCGGTTGAAGACGGTTCCGGCGCTGTCGGGCCTGTTCGACAACGACGGCTATCCGGTGACGCAGCTGACGATCCGGCCGCGCGCCGCCGCGCTGGCCGGGTACGGGATGAGCCCGGCTTCGCTCTATGCGCAGCTCGATCCGCTGCTCAACGGGCAGATCCTCGCTCAGGTTCCCGAAGGCAACGTGCCGCTCGATCTGTACATGCGTCTCGAGGACGCGCCGCAGCGCTCGCTCGCCTCGCTGTCGCGGCTGCCCATTCGCACCGCGCGCGGCTGGAGCTCCCTGGGCGACCTGGCGCGGCTCGAGCTGGTGCAGACACCGAATCAGATCGAGCACATCGCCGGCGCCCGGGCGCTCGATATCCTGGCGACGCCCAACGGGACGCTGGGGACGACGGTGGCCGAGGCGCGTCGGGCGCTCGCGGGCCTGAAGGTGCCGCCCGGCTATCGCATCGAGTTCGGGGGGCTGCTCGCCGAGCTCGAGCGCGCCGCGGTGGGTCTCGGCGTGGCGACGCTGGCTGCCCTGCTGCTCATGATCGGCATCCTGGTGCTGCAGTTCGACGGGCTGCTGGTGCCCGGTATCCTGCTGCTCGAAATCCCGCTCGCGGTCACCGGCGGCATGCTCGCGTTGCTGGTGAGCGGCGTGGGGCTCAACGCCACCGGCATCATCGGATTTCTGACCCTGATCGGCATCGGGTTGCGTCACAGCATCGTGCTGCTCGATCGGGCCCGTCGCAACGAGGCGGCCGGCATGCCCGTGGAGGAGGCGGTGCGGGAGGCCGTCCACGTGCGCTTCCGGCCCATCGTGCTCACCGTGGTGA
>JAKAFQ010000780.1 GCA_021817875.1 Pseudomonadota bacterium | reverse complement strand
GTCATCGAGGGAATCGGCGACGCCGTCAGATGACATCGCGTTCAATGGGTTGCGTCACGGAAGCTCCGGGCAAAGACTCCCGGATGTCACGGTCCTGCCGCTATTGCACCAGAACCGTTCATCAGCCAAGCGGGACTCCGCTCAACCACTGTGCCCCCCGTCAGACGCTTCCGTACTCTCAAACCGTGCGAAGCGAAGTGCCAGTTTCGGAAGGACAAGCAGCGTGAGCAAGGTAGAGCTGCAAAGGCCGCCCAGAATGACCATTGCCATAGGCCCCTCAATTTCCTGACCCGGACGATGCGCACCCAACGCCAACGGCAGCAGCCCGAGTGCCGTCACCGAGGCGGTCATGAGGATCGGAGCCAGGCGGTGTGTTGCGCCGAGCTCGGCGGTCTCCCGATTCCATGGTCGGCTCTCTTCGAGAACCAGCGTACGGTAGTGCGACAGCAGCATGATGCCGTTGCGCAACGTGATGCCGAATACGGTAACGAACCCGACTGCCGCACCCAAAGACACCGGAAGCCCTGCGATCCAGATCGCGGCAATTCCACCCACAAGCGCGAACGGCAGGTTCACTGTGAGCAAAGCGACACTGCGCGCGTCGCGCAGGGCGATGAAAAGAAGCGCCAGAATTGCAGCGAGCGCCACTGCAAAATCGAGCGTCAATTGCACTCGTGCATGGCCCGCGGCGGTTGCAGTGCCCCCAACGTGCAGGTAATCACCGGGTGCCAATTGCACACGTTTGAGGCGACGGCGCGCCAATGGTACAAACCGCCCCGCACCGCCCGTGACGTTGGCCGTGACGATCTGCACGCGCCGTGCCCCGCGGTGCAGAATCATCGACTGTTCCGATCGTTCCCGGATGCGTGCCAGCTCAGCGAGCGGCACAACCATACCGCTGGGGCTGACGAGGGGAACCCGACCGATCGCAGCCGGATCGTCACGCAATGACGGCGGCAAGATCACAACGATCGGGAAAGATCGCCCTGCGGTGTACACGCGACCGACTTTGCGTCCACTGTAGCTGGTTTGAATGGCGCGTAAAACCTCTCCCGCCGTGAAGCCGTAGCGGGTCAGTGCCGCTCGATCCAGGCGGATGGACAATTCAGGTGTTCCGGGCGCGGCCTGGATGCGCACACCCGCCGCGCCGGGCACCTGCCTGAGTGCCGCGGCAACGCGTCGTGCGTCGTTGTTCAATGCGGCGAGCCGATTGCCGAAAATCGTTACAACCACCGGGGCAGTGACGCCGGAGAGAGTTTCGTGAATCCGCTCAGTGAGAAACGTGTTCGCCCACCAGCGAACGCCTGGGGCTCCCTTTACAGCGGCCAGGATCCTGCGTTCGCTCGCTGCGCTGTCCGCATTACCGCGGGCGCTGAGTCCCACGTCGATCTCCGCTTTATTGGTAAGCGCATTACCATTCGAAAGATGCGCCCGACCGACGTGCATCACGACATGAGCCACTTGCGGCATCCGCTGCAGAATACGGATTGCCCGCTCGCCTACCTGCGTCGTCGCCGCAAGTGATGTGCCGGGCGCCGTCTCGAAGTGCACGATCAGATCGTTTTCGTTGAACTGGGGCAGAAACCGCGTACGCAGTGCCGGCATACTCGCCAGACCAATGATCATCAGCAGCGCCAGCACAGCGGGCACGGCACGAGGATACCGATCGACCACGGCGAGTGACCGCCTGTAGATTTGTTTGGCACGCACCAGCAGGCGCGGATCCGCGGGGTCGATCTGTTCACGTCGGAGCAGAAGATACGCCAGAGCGGGTGTGACGGTGAGCGCGACAACCAGCGACGAGAGGATGGCGAAGATATAGGCCAGCGCCAGGGGTCGGAACAGGCGCCCCACAATCCCACTCAGGTACAGCACCGGCAGGAAGATGAGAACCACCGAAAGAGTCGCGAAAATTACGGCCTTGCGCACTTCCAGCGTCGCACGAAGCGTGACCGTGAATACGCCTTGCGGTTCCGGCAGAGCGCGGTTTTCACGTAAGCGGCGGTGAATATTCTCGACACCCACGACTGCATCGTCGACGACCTCGCCGAGTGCGATCGCGAGCCCGCCCAGGGAGAGCGCATTGAGGCTGAATCCGAGGCCTGTCAGGATCAGCGCGGCCACCAGGAGAGACAACGGAATTGCGGTGAAGGAGATCACTGCGATCCGCCAGTTGCGCAGAGCGAAGTACAGCACCAGGAAGATGAGCACACCGCCGATTGCGAGGGAATCGCGCACGTCGCGCAGCGCGGCTTCGATGAATGAAGCGGGCCGCAGGCCATTCGGCTGAACGGAAATTCCATCGTGCTTCAGCAGCGGCGCGAGCGCCGCGAGCGCACGATCCAGCCCCCGCGTCACCGCGAGGGTATTGGCGCCATACTGCGAGCCGACCACGAGCAACAGCCCCCGCCGGGCGCCCACGCGCGCGCTGCCAATCGGCGGTGGCGATCCCTCAACGACCCGCGCAACCTGGCTCAACGTGATGCTGCGGTGATCGCGGCGTATAAACAAGCTCCCGCCCAGGGCGCCCGGCTTCGTCGCCTGGCCGTGACTCATCAGAATCAACTGCTGGTTCGGGGTATTGACGACCCCGGCGCCGCGCACCGCGCTC
>JAKAFQ010000098.1 GCA_021817875.1 Pseudomonadota bacterium | reverse complement strand
GTAAAGAATTTCTGTTGAAGAAGTTCTCGCAAGAGGCCTCTTTCCCCTCGGCGAGCAGTTCGGAGTGGGGGCTAATTCGCATGTATGGATTCGAAACATGCGAAGTCTCCGTGTTGTGGGGTGCGCGGGGACGTCGGAAGCCGATTCGGCGCCCACCCAGAACGACCGAGCTGTGGGTGTGTCCGCCGCGATAGGCCCTGCGCGCAGCATCGGGCACGCCCTTGGGTCCGCAAAGCGTCGTGCGCTCGGCCTCCATAATTGCCCCGAGCACCGCCTTGCCGGCGTTGATACACAGCCCGAAGAAGGCGCTTTGCACGTCACGCAGCACGCCGGCAACCGGCAGCGAGAACTGAACGTGGGAATCGCGGGCAGCAAGTTTCGATCGAATCGACTTCGTGAGAGACTTCATTTCGGCGGCTCCTTTCTTTGCTTGGCAGCGCCTGCATACCACATGCAGGCGAAAGGAGCCGCCACCTCACCTCATTCGTTCAACATCCCGCGGGACATCGCCCGGCGACTGCTCATCGCAGGACCTTACGTCAAAGAGTCGCTGCTACTCATCAGATTCCGGACAGGAATCCGGCTCCCGTCTGTTTGATCGCGCGAAACCGCGAGGCGCGCCTACTCGACCAAGATCGGGGACACACTCGAAAGGCGCGGCTGACCTTAGGCGAGCCCGCTGCATGCGCGCGCGGGAGTTGACCTGGAATATGACGTCATATAACGTATCATCGAGGAGGCGAAATCGCGGTACGCGGTTCGCTCGGCGGGCGCCGGCGCCTGATCGGCATTTAAGGAGAAGGAGGAGGCCATGGAGCACAAACGTAATCGCAGCGCATTCCGTCCCCAGACCGGATTCAGCCGCAGCCGGAGGCGCGCGCTCACGCAAGGCGCGCTGCTCGGGGCAGCAACCGTTGGCGCGCCGTGGGTACTGCGGCGCGCCCAAGCGGCCACCGATCTCGGCCCGTATCACGAAGCCAATATCGACTGGCGCCAGGCTGCGGGCGAGAGCATAACCGTAGCGGTAATTCCGGCGAGCTACTTCGACAACCTCATCGCAATGACGCCCGAATTCGAATCCCTCACCGGCATCAAGGTGCGCTACGACAAGGTACCGCCCGGACAGATTCGTCAGAAGGCGATTCTCGATCTCACCTCAAAAACAGGCACCTACGCCACGCATGCGGCTGACCCAATGTACTACCCGCTCTATGCGGCGAACAAATGGGTCGACCCGCTCGACCGGTACCTCGGCGATGCGAAACTCACAGATGCGAAGTGGTTCGCCTACGAGGACATCATAAAGGGCTGGCGCGATGCTGATTCGCTCGAAGGCAAGCCCTACGGAATTCCCTACGACGGCGAAGTAACGGTGCAGGTCTACCGCAAGGACCTCTATGATGTGAAGGGACTGAAGCCTGCCGAAACGCTTGACGATTTCGTCAAGAACGCCGCTGCGCTCAACGATCCGGGCAATCGCATCTGGGGCTGCGCCCTGCGTGGATTCGCTGGCGCTGGGCAGAACATGTACATCTACCCGTCGATCTTCCGCGAGCTCGGGGGCGACTGGTTCTCGGACGGCCACGTTCGCGTGAACGGTTCAGTCGCGGTGCAGGCGCTCGAGTGGTATGTCAGCGTGCTATCGAAGTACGCACCCTCCGCGGTGCGCAATTGGAACTGGCCGGATATCGCGGACGCGTTTTCACAAGGAACGTTGGGAGCGTATATCGACGCCAATACCTCGGCGACGGTGATCAATAATCCCAACAAGTCCAAGGTCATCGGGAAGATTGGATATGCGCGCTGGCCAAAGGGGCCGACGGGCAAACGCGTGACCTCCATCTGGAACTGGGGCTTCCCGATCAACGCGGCGCTCTCCGAAAAGGCGAAGCGCGCCACGTGGCTCTTCATCACCTGGGCGGCTTCGCGCGAGACCCAGGCGCGCACGTCGTGGGAATTCGCCGGGCCGACGAAACGACCGGGCGTGAACCGCACTTCGATCTGGCGCACGTCGGCATTCACGACCTTGATGGAAAAGAACGGCTATCAATTCGTGGAAACCTCGCTCGCATCGCTCGAGCACGACACCGATGTCGACTGGCGCCCCCGCGTACCTCAGTGGCCGGCGATCGGTGACATTATGGGGACCGAAATTCAGGCAGCTCTGGTCGGACAGAAGAAGCCAAAGCAAGCCCTCGATGAAGCGCAGGCGCGAATCGAGAGCGTAATGAAGAAGGCCTAGGGCGCTTGAACCGCCGCTTGACGATTTACGCGGATCTGTCCGTGGTGGGTGCGGCGAGGTTCCGCCGCGCGCCCCCTCGGGCGGGCGGCGCGGGCGAGGATTTTCCCCGAGGCTGTGGCTACCAATCTGCCAGCTAGTACCGCCAACGATGGGTCAAGTCCCTTTTGCCGTGCGGGAGCGCCGGTTTGCCCTGACCCTCTTTCTCCCGGCCTTTGTGGTGTTGCTCGCGACGACGACCTTTCCGATTGTCTATCTGATCTGGACGAGCTTCTTCGATATCAATCTCTCAATGCCCTGGCTCTCAGGGTTCGTCGGGCTGGGAAACTACCGTCAGCTGGTGCACGACTCGCGCTTCTGGCATTCGCTGGAGCTCACCGCGATCTACACAGTCAGCACCGTGACGCTGCAGCTTCTACTGGGGCTCGGCCTCGCGCTTCTTGTACTGCAGGTCCGGAAGGGGCAGGCGCTGCTGCGGGTGGTATCGATCCTGCCGATAGTTCTCGCGCCCGTTGTAGTTGGTCTGTTTTGGCGCACTTTGATGCTTGCGCCCGATTTCGGCGTGGTCGACTTCGCGACATCCGCGATGAATCTGGGTCGTCCGGACTGGCTCGGCAATCCCGAGCTTGCATTGGTTGCCGTTATCGCGATTCATACCTGGCAGTGGACGCCGTTTGTATTCCTTGTCATGCTCGCGAGTCTCGCCTCGCTGCCGCCCGACGTCTATGAGGCTGCGCGCATCGACCGTGCGAGTGCTTGGCAACGTTTCTGCCACATCACCTTGCCGCTCATTCGCCCGGCGATCGTGATCGTGGTCATCCTGCGCATGACAATCGCGCTATCGGCCTTCGCGGCGATCTTCGCCGCTACGGGTGGGGGTCCCGGTACCGCGACGGAAATCCTCAATTTGTACGCGTACCGGATGTCCTTCAGCGAGCTCTCGCTCGGCTATGGCTCGGCGCTCGCCGTCGTGCTTCTCGTGATCACGCTTGCGGTGTCGTTCGTGATGTTCTCCCTGAGGCGGGGACAATGAGGCAATCCGGCGTGCGCACCGCCGCGATGGTCGGCGTGGCCACAGTGATCTTGTTCGTGTGGGCGTTTCCAATCATTTGGGGGCTCATCACGTCGCTCAAGACCGAACGGGACGTGCTTGCCTACCCTCCGACCGTGGTCTTCACGCCGACGCTCGCCAATTTCAGGGACGTCCTCTTCGGAGCAACCACCATCCTTCCGAATTTCATCTCGAGCGTCATTCTCGCCGGGACGACGACGGTGCTCACGATGCTGCTTGCCGTGCCTGCCGCATACGCTCTCGCGCGGCTTGCGTTGCCGGCCAAGCGCGCCACCGGCTTTTACGTGCTGATCACCCAGATGCTGCCACCCGTCGGATTGGTGATTCCGTATTACCTCGTCCTGAACCGCGTTGGCTGGCTGGATACGTATGAAGGGCTGGTGCTGATCTATCTTACGTTCTCGCTACCGTTCGCCATCTGGCTGATGGTGTCGTACTTTGAGGACATCCCTCGCGAAATGGAAGAGGCGGCGCTCCTTGACCGCGCAGGCCGCTGGCGTGCGCTCTGGTACGTGATCCTGCCCCAGGCAAGAGGCGGGATCGCGGTGACACTGATCTTCGTGTTTCTCAACGCGTGGAATGAGTTCCTGTTTGCCGTGGTGCTCGGCGGCAATCGCGTGCGCCCGGTGACGGTCGCCATGTTCAACTTCATCTCGGTCGAGCAGACCCTGTGGGGAAAGCTCGCCGCAGCCGCCATGGTGGCGATGCTGCCCGTGATACTCCTTGGATTGGCGGCGCAGAAGCACATCGTGAAAGGCCTGACGGTGGGTGCCGTAAAGGGGGGTGGTAGGAGATGACGCGGGTCGGACGAGTCTCGTTGAAAAGCGTCGTCAAGCGCTACGGCGCGTTCACCGCGCTTCGCAGCGTGTCGCTCGAGATCGAACCAGGGGAGTTCTTCGCCTTACTTGGACCCTCGGGATCGGGCAAGACGACCACCCTGCGCATACTTGCTGGCCTGGAGACCGTGGACGAGGGCGCGGTGCTTCTGGACGGCGCGGATGTGACGCGCTTGGAGCCCGGTCGGCGCGATGTGGCAATGGTGTTTCAGAGCTACGCGCTCTACCCGCACATGACGGTGTTCGAGAACATTGCCTTTCCGCTTAAGATGATCGGCCGAAAGAAAGCCGAAATCGGCACTGCCGTGCGGGAGGCCGCGGCGAAGGTCCGGATTGATCACCTGCTCGAGCGCCGCCCGGGGCAACTTTCCGGAGGACAGCAGCAACGAGTCGCCCTTGCCCGCGCGATCGTCCGGCAGCCGCGGCTTTTCCTTCTCGACGAGCCGCTATCCAATCTTGATGCCAAGCTGCGGCTCGAGACGCGGGTCGAGCTGAAAAAGCTTCAGCGGTCTCTCGGCGTGACGACCGCCTACGTCACGCATGATCAGGAGGAAGCCATGACCATCGCCGATCGCATGGCAGTGTTCATGGACGGCGAAATCGTCCAGATGGGCACCCCAGAAGAGGTCTTCGCTCGGCCGCAGTCAATGGAAGTGGCGACGTTTCTCGGCAATCCACCGATGAATCTTCTCCCGGGAACGGTCTCGGGGAGGGTGCTCAGGATCGGACCGCATGCGGTGGCACTCCGTCAAGACTGCGGCAGCCACGAGCGGCGCGTCATGGTCGGGGTGCGCCCAAGCGCCTTCCGGATCGATGGCACAGGCATTCCCGCCCAAGTCGATCTGACCGAGCAGCTCGGCGACAGCGTGATTGCGGATCTGCGCGTCGCAGAGACATTGATTCGCGTGCGCATGCCCGAAAAGACGCACCTCGCCGAGGGCTCGCAGGTGCGCATTGCGTTCGACCCCGAAGACGTGCACCTCTTCGACGCGGAAACCCGCAGGCGGCTCTAGGGGCAGGCCCATCAGGATGGAGATCGATGACGGTGCAAACCCATTGGATTGAGAATCGCGCGGTGCCCGGCGGAGGAGCTGAAATCCCTGTCGTCAATCCCGCGAACGAGCAGGTCATCGACAGCATTCCAAAGGGATCTGCCGCCGAAGCCGATGCCGCGGTGAATGCCGCGCGCCGGGCATTTCCCGCCTGGGCGGCGCTTAGCCCGAATGAAAGGCGTGCGGCCATTCGGATTGCGGTGGACAAGCTCGCCGGCATACGAGACGAGCTTGCGCGGCTTTTCACAACGGAGATGGGCAAACCACTCGCACAGGCGACCGGGGAAATCAACACCGCGCTCGACGTTGCGCGCTCCTTCACGGAGCTCATTACGCATCTGCGTAGCGGCAGCCAGATGTCGGCGGGCGGAGAGCTCAACTTCCAGCAGCGGGTGGCGCGTGGAGTCGCGGCCTGCATCATTCCGTGGAATTTCCCCATCGCCGTCGGCATCGAGAATGTGGTGCCCAATCTGCTGGTTGGAAATACCGTGGTCTGGAAGCCCTCCGAGAAGACGCCCCTTGGGTCACGAATGATCGCGGAAAAGGCTTTCGGCCATCTGCCACCCGGCGTACTTAACCTGCTTCTAGGGGATGGCTCGGGGGCAGGTGATCCACTTGTGCGTCACCCCGGAGTCGATCTCCTGGTATTCGTTGGAAGCGAGCGAACCGGACGTAACCTTGCCGAGGTCTGCGGCCGAGACCTCAAGAAGGCAATCATCGAGTTGGGCGGCAAGGACCCTCTAATCGTTGACGAAACGGTAGACGTATCGGTGGCCGCGCGGCTTGGCGCTGAGGCGACCTACTTTAATGCTGGTCAAATCTGCACGTCGACCGAGCGCCTCTACATTGCCAGGCAGATATTCGACGAGTACATCGAGGCGCTGATCGAGGAATCGCGCAATATCCGGATTGGCAACGGGCTGGAGGCGGACGTGCAAATGGGTCCGCTGGTCGATCGGATTCAGCTTAACCGGGTGGCGGAGCACGTAGCGGACGCTGTCGCGCGTGGCGCGCGTGTGCGATACGGTGGGCAGCGCCTGGACCGGATCGGTTACTTCTATCCGCCTACAGTTGTGACCGATGTCGTTCCAGACTGCCGACTCATGGTCGAGGAGACCTTTGGGCCGATCGCTCCTTGCATCCCCTTCGACGACTTCGACGAAGCGATCGCGCTCGCGAATGGCACACGCTACGGCCTGGCCGCGATCTTGTGCACGACCTCCGCGCCGCGCGCAATCAAGGCTGTGCACGAACTGAACGCAGGCATGGTGAAGATCAACACGATGCGCGGGAAGGCGGCCGGCGCGACGTCGGAGCCGTTCGGCTCGAGCGGATTGGGGCACGGTTACGGCGTTGAATTCCTGTACGAGTTGACCCGCCAGAAATCGATCCACTGGCGCGGTGCGCCTCGGTGAGAGCACGACCTAGACGGAGCGGATGAGCACGTGATGCAACTGACACAGGATGAGCGCGACATGCTGAGCGGGCGGTACGGGAAATCCGTGCGTCGCGCGATCGAGCAGCAGATCAAAGTAGGTGAGTTCTTCGGCGCACAGAGGTTCGTGCGGGTGACGAACGTCCACATGATGGGCGACATCGAGGTGATGGGGGACGCCGGGCTGCGCTTTCTTCGCGAGGCACGCAGCGGACATGCGTCGTGCGCGCGCCCCACGACGACGAACGCCCGCTGCATCGATTTTGCGTATGCCGAGGCGCTTCACCAGGATGGGCAGGAAGTGCAAAAGGAGCATGAGATCATTGATTGCCTGCGCCACATGAACATAACCACGGTGGACACGTGCATCAACTACCAGACCACCTATCAGCCGCATTTCCGCGAGCATGTTGCCTGGGGCGATACCGGGACGGTGATCTATGCCAACTCCATATTCGGCGCGCGCTCCAACTTCGAGTCCGGGCCGGCGGCTTTCGCCGCCTCGCTCACAGGGCGCACCCCGGCCTATGGATTTCACCTCGACGAGCATCGGCGCGGCACGGTGATCGTCGAGGTTTCGGCGCGGCTCGACGATCTCGCAGACTGGGGAGCGCTCGGAAAGATTATTGGGGAGCCGCACCAGGATTACTTTGCAGTGCCGGTCTTCACCGGAATTCAAACGACTCCGACTGCCGACCAGCTGAAGCACCTGGGCTGCTCGCTCGCGAGCTACGGGTCGATGGCCATGTACCACATGGTGGGGGTGACGCCCGAGGCGCCGACCCTGGAAGCCGCTTTTTCCGGACGCCGACCCACGGCGACGCTGCGCGTGAGTGACGCGGAAATCGAGTCCGTCTTCCGGCGCTACGACACAGGTGACGGCACGGTGAGCCTTGTGGTTTTCTCTGGACCGCAGCTCTCGCTTCTCGAACTGAAGACGCTGGCGGAGCTGTTCCGGGGGCGCAAGGCTCACCCGAAGACCAGGGTATTTGCAACGACCAGCCACTCGATTCTCGCGGAAGCGCGCAGGCTGGGATTCGCCGAAACGCTTAATGCGTCAGGTGTCACCATTCTCGAGGGTGTGTGCTTTTATTTGCTTCAGCGTCTTTCGGACATCCGCAAGGAAAACGGATGGGTGAACCTCGTTTCCAACTCGGCGAAGATCGTCAATACGATCACTGCACACCGCTTCAAGACAATTCTCCGGCGTACCGAAGACTGCGTTGAAATTGCGGTGCGGGGAAGGCTCTCATGAGCACGAAAGTCGATGTCATCCGTGTCGCCCGCGCGTTGGGCGAACCAGTTGAAGGGGAGGCGGTCGTTTCCGCTGAAGGCTTTAGTCCGCGCTACGATCTTGATCGCGTAACCGGGGTCATCTCGAAAATCGGGCACTCGCTTGAAGGGGTGCACCTGCGCGACAAAATCCTGATCGTGCCGACCGCAAAGGGCGGGGTCGCTGCGGGTTGGGCGTTTCTTGACATCAAGGAAAAGGGCTTCGCGCCGAAGGCGCTCGTATTCGGAAAGACTAACCCCGTGATGGTGCAAGGCGCCGTCTTCGCCGGGATGACCATCACCGAGGGCTGGTCGCCGAGCGCGCCCGAGCATATTCGCACCGGAGATATCGTGCGGGTCGATCCGCGCGAGAAAACCATTCGCGTGCTGCGCAGAAAGAGCTAGGCCGTGGGACTCGCGCCATCACGCAAGCTACGCGGCGGCAAGGTGGTGCCGCTTAGCCGCGACAGCCACGTCGCTATGCACCGGCAGCTTGCTCAGCGCCTGCGCACGGCGATCGCAAATGGCATCCACAAGCCGGGTGATCGCATTCCGACCGAGCCCGAGTTGATCGAGCGTTACAACGTGAGCCGGATCACCGCGCGCCAGGCGGTCGAAAGCTTGGCCGCGGAAGGGCTCGTCATTCGCAAACAAGGCAAGGGCACGTTCGTGGCCGAGCCTGTCGTGCGCCACAACATGCTCGACCTGCGCGGCATCTATGACGAGATGGTCGCGCAGGGACTTGAGCCCAAGACGGAAATTGTCGAATTCATCGAGGCGGTCCCGCCGCCTCGCGTTGCCGAACAGTTGCGGACAGGTGCGCGACCGCTCATCTCTTGGAAGCGACTCTATCGATTGAAGGGTGTCCCTTTCGGGCTTTCATGCGTTCACCTTTCCCTGAGCGATGGCAAAGTCACTCGCGAGCAGGTGGAAAGGCACCCGACCTATTCGGTGCTCGAAAAGCTGCTCGGCTACAGCATTGAGCGGGCGGATGTGTCCATTTCGTATCAACGCGCGACGCAGGAGCTTCGCAAGATACTTCGGCTTCCGGCAGGTGCGCCGATCATGATGCTTGAACGCATCTCCTATTCCGGCGACGGAGTGCCGCGCGAACATACGCTCTACTATGCGAAGGCCGAATCATACGTCTTCTCGATCAAAGTGCGTGGCAAGTTGCCGATTACGGAGTCGTTCAGAGAGGTGGGGCTTGTGCGGTCGTAATCGCCGCCAGATTCCCCCGATCCATAGAGGTTCGCCGGAATGACGGATGGGGTATTTGACTACGTCGTGGTCGGCGCCGGCTCGGCCGGCTGCGTCATCGCGAACCGACTCACGGAAGAGGGCCGGCACACGGTACTTCTCCTGGAGGCCGGCCCGCCGGATCGCAACCCGTGGATTCGCGTACCGATCGGATACGCGAAGACGATGCACCACCCGGTTCTGAATTGGGGTTTCTGGACGGAACCCGATCCGCATATGAACAGCCGGCGCATTTACTGGCCTCGTGGCCGGACTCTCGGAGGCTCAAGCGCGGTGAACGGCCTCATTCATATCCGCGGCCAGGCCAGAGATTTCGACACCTGGGAGGCGCAGGGCGCGGAGGGGTGGAACGCCAGCGAGACGCTGCGCTACTTCATCAAGTCTGAATCATACGACGGCGGCGCCGAGGCCTACCACGGTCGAAGCGGTCCCCTTAGCGTGTCGCATATCGCAGATCACAGCGAGCTCGTCGATGCATTCATACGCGCGGCGGGGGAACTCGGCGTGCCACGCACCGAGGATTTCAATGGACCAAGCCAGGAAGGTGCGGGTTACCTTCACTTGACCACGCGGCATGGATTGCGTTGCTCCGCCGCGGTGGCGTACCTACGTCCCGCGCGCCGAAGAAGCAACCTCGCGGTGCAGACGAATGCCCACGTCACAGGAGTGCTGTTCGATGACAGGCGCGCAATAGGTGTGCGCTACCGCCGAAACGGACGAGACGCAATCGCTCGGGTTGCGCGGGAGGTGGTCTTGTGCGCGGGCGCGTTGCAATCGCCGCAGATATTGCAGCTTTCTGGAATCGGTCCAGGCCATATTCTTCAGCAGCACGGAATCCCCGTGGTTGTCGACGCGCCCGGCGTGGGCGAAAACCTGCAGGACCACCTGGCGCTGAGGCTCATCTACAAATGCACGAAGCCGATCACCACGAACGACGACCTGCGCAACCTCTGGCGCAAGGCGAAAACCGGGCTTAAGTACCTTATCTTGCGCCGCGGGCCCTTGGCGATCGGCGTCATGACCGGCGGCATGATTACCAAGGCCCTTCCCGAGGAAGCGAGCCCCGACATCCAGTTCTTTCTTAGTACGGTAAGCGCAGAGGAACGCGGCGCCGAGCCCCATCCGTTTTCGGGGTTCACGCTCGTCTACTATCCCATGCGCCCGACGAGCCGCGGCTGGGTGCGGATCAAGTCGCGCGACCCGCTCGAATCCCCGGCCATGATGCCGAACTATCTCTCCACGGATTACGATCGCCGAATCATGCTTGCGGGCGCAAAGCTCGCCCGCCGGCTGGTGGGAACAAAAGCGTTCGCACCCTATGTTCTCGAAGAATACAGGCCCGGACCGTCAGTACGCAGCGACGAAGACATTCTTGAGACGATTCGGAACAACGGCTCGTCCGGCTACCACCCAGTGGGCACCTGCCGGATGGGCAAAGACGATCGTGCCGTCGTAGATCCACGTTTACGGGTACGCGGCGTTGAAGGTCTGCGAGTAGTCGACGCGTCGGTGATGCCCAGTCTCGTTTCCGGCAACACGAATGCCGCCGCCATACTGATCTCGGAAAAGGCGGCGGACCTGATACGCGAGGACGCGAGGTCATAGTAGTATCGCTTAAGATTAGCGGAGGAGATACTCGGCATAGGGAGAATTCGCCGAATTCGTTATGGCGCAGCGTGGT
>JAKAFQ010000779.1 GCA_021817875.1 Pseudomonadota bacterium | reverse complement strand
TCAACACTGCGGAACTGAAATTTGACATGTCGAAAAAAGTTAAGTAGCCTTAAAAAAATGGCTGCTACAATCACCAATACAGACCCGATCGTGATGCGGGCGCATCACCCGCTGTGGCAAGTTGCTGCGATCATGCTGGTCGTGGTCACGTGGCTGGCGGGCCAAGTCGGTTGCTGGCCGTCGGGATTGACGTTGCAGCGGCATGCCGGAGCACAGCAGTTCACCAGTCATTCTGCTGACAGCTGCTGCGGACTTTCCGGGCCGGGTCATACGTTTGCCGCGCGCTCCGCGCCGCCGGGCGAAGACGGACATCTGGGCGCTGTCCCGCCGCAGATCGGTGCATTGCCGCCGGCACCGGCGGTTTTCGCAGCGTTCGTCGCCCTTGGTGCACTGCATGTTCTCGCTTCTTTCGTTCCGCGGTGGTCGCCGCGGCATTTCACTCCCCGCTGGACCCAAGCTCCACCGTCGTTGATCTGACCGCTGCCTGAAGGCAGCGTGGTTGGGTCCGCGCCTGCGCGCGGACAATCCGGATCATCGTCTACGGTGGAGAATCATCCATGGTATCCCTCATCCGGCGCACTATGCGCCGCGGCGACCGGCTGTTGCGGCCGATCCTGGCCGCTGCGCCTGCTCGTGCGCTGCCGGACGGGTCCGAATATCGGCCTCGAGTCGGCGGTCTGGGCCCCGCTTATCGGGGTCTCGGATGTCTTGCTCGATCATGGGACGCCTCACGTTCGTTGGCTCACTGTCATGACGCAACGCACGCCGTTTCTGCGCCCCTCGGTGTCCCGCTGACGAATCCACTGAGAGAGCGGGAAAGGCGGTGCGCGTGCGTATTCGCTTCATCATGACAGGAATGAACCGCAGGTCAGTGGCAGCACGGGTCCGCGCGAGTCACTTGTGGGTCCTTGCCCTGGCGCTCTCCGGTTGCGCCCATTTCCAGCCCCGACCGATCTCGCCCGCCCGGTCGCTCGCCGCCTACGAGGACCGCTCCCTGGTCCGACCGGGTCTCGACGCATTCCTCGCGACCAATCACGTCGCGCCCCCGCGCCCGGGCCATCGCTGGAACCTCAAGGCGCTCACCCTGGTTGCGTTCTATTACCAGCCGTCGCTCGCCTACGCGCGCGCGAAGCTTCTCGCGGCCCAGGCCGCGCGCATCACCGCCGCCGAACGGCCGAACCCGTCCCTGTCGTTCGGCCCCGCGCACGATTCCGGCATCCCGCAGGCGCCCAGTCCCTGGATCGTGCCCGTGACCGCAAACTGGCCCTTCGAGACGGCCGGGCGGCGCGGCGACCGCATGGCCGAAGCGTACCACCTCGCCGCCGCGGCCCGATGGGACCTCGTCGGTACCGTATGGAACGTGCGAAGCCGCGTGCGGGCGGCATTGCGCGAACTTTACGCGGCGCGGGAGCGAAAGCGGCTGTTGGCCCGTCAGGAAGCCGCGCAACGGACCGTCTTGCGCCTGATCGAGGGACAGTTCAGAGCCGGTCTCGCATCCAGTTACGAGATAACCCGGGTGCGCATCGCGCTCGACCGTACGGTTCTCGCCCGTCAAGCCCAGCGAGGCAAAATCCAGGAAGGGCGCATCAAGCTCGCGGATACCCTCGGGGTGCCGGTTCGGGCGTTGCGTTCCGTGCGGTTCTCGTTCGCCGATCTCAGGGAATTTCCCCAGGATCTCACCCGACCCGATGTGCGCCGCGACGCCCTGCTGGGTCGTGCTGACGTGCGCGCCGCACTCGAGCGATACGCCGCCAGCCAATCGGCACTGAAGCTCCAGATCGCCCGTCAATGGCCGAACATCAACATCGGGCCGGGCTACGCCTGGAATGCGCAGCTTGCCGGCGACAGCGAGTGGCAGCTCGGGCTCACCTTGACCCTGCCCGTGCTCAACCGCAACCAGGGACCGATCGCCGAGGCGCGTGCGCGGCGGCGGACGGCCGCCGTCCGGTTTCTCGCCGTGCAGTCGGCAGCGGTCGGCCAGATCGACGGCGCGCTGGCCGCCTATCGCTCGGCCCTCGCCCAGGTGCAAACCGCCAACGGGCTGCTGGGCAACCTGACGCGCCAGCTCAGTACGATCCGCGAGCAAGTGCGGGCCGGAGAACGGCAGCCACTCGATCTCACTAATGCCGAGGTCGCCTTCTACGCCGCAGTTCAAAGCCGGCTCGCGGCCGACCTGTCGGCCCAACGGGCGCTCGGCGCCCTGGAAGACGCCGTGCAAAGTCCCCTCACCCTGCCCCCTTCCGTGGTGCGATCCGCGGAACAAGAAACCACCTGGACTCGACAATGAAATACCGCATCCTGATTGCCGGCGGCATCATCGCCGTGGGCGCCACACTTAGCGCATATACACTGCGATCCCACCGGGCTGCGCCTGCGGCTTCCCGAGAGCCTGCAGCATCGATCCGCTCGATGATCAGTGTCCAGGTGGGCGAGCTCAAACGCATCACCCTCCACCGGTATGTCACCGGTTTTGGCGTCGTGGCACCCGCCCCGGCAACGCGGCATCGGCCCGCCGCCGCGGCCGCGATTGCCGCACCTGTAACAGGGGTGGTGACCACAGTGGCTATCACCGCTGGTCAGCGCGTCAGGCGCGGCCAATTGCTGATGGAATTGAATT
>JAKAFQ010000778.1 GCA_021817875.1 Pseudomonadota bacterium | reverse complement strand
TCCGGAGGCGCCGGCGCCGATCGTCTCGGCCTCGAGCAGCGTTGTCGCAATGCCGGCCCGGCGGAGCGCGAGCGCGGCCGCGAGCCCGCCGATGCCGCCGCCGATGACCGCGACGTCGGTCTCGGCGGCGCCCTCGAGCGGCGGGGTGGAGAATGTCTCCCGCGAGAGACGCGTGTAGAGGGCGGAGGGCGGAGGGCCCAGCATCGGGCTAGGATAGTCGGGGCCATGGCTCCCGACAAATTGCGCAGCGGCGCAAGGGCGGCGGACCGTATCGCAAGCGTTCCGTCGCGCCGCGCCGCGCACGGCGTCAAGAAATACCTTGTGCAGAAGGCAGACGGTTGTAAAGTCCTGGGCTTCGTCGCGGGCGACGCGACGGGCGGGAGAAGCGCCGGCACGGCAGCACGGCGCCATGCAGTGAGGGGGCTGACCATGGAAGACGAGTCGAGGGAACAGCTGGTCCTGGGTCGGCGCGGTTTGGCACTCGGTGCCGCCACGCTGTCGATGGTGGGGGCGACACCGGCGCTGGCCGGAGGAACAGGAAAGTTCGTTACGGCGAATAATAACAGTTACGATACGCTCGATCCGCATGTGGTCTTCGATATCGGGCGCATTGCATCGCGGCTCAACCTCTACGACGCGCTCGTGCGCTGGACCGATGATCCGGCAAAGCTCAACATGTGGCTCGCCGAGAAGGTGGACATCTCGCCGGACGCGCTCACCTACACGTTCACGCTGCGCGATGCGAAGTTCCATGACGGCACGCCGGTGACGGCGGAGGACGTGGTCTATTCCATGGAGCGCATCCTGGCGCTGAAGAAGGGTGCGTACGGGCTGTTCTCCAGCGTGGTGAAGCCTGGGACGACGAAGGCGATCGACGCGAAGACGGTACAGTTCAAGCTCAGCGCGCCCTACGCCGTGTTCATGGCAGTGCTGCCCGAGATGTGGGTGGTCAACGCCAAGATGGTCCGCGCGCACGAGAAAAACGGCGACTGGGGGGGCGCATGGCTGGCGCGCAACGAGGCCGGGTCCGGCTCCTTCCGCCTCGCGCATTACGACCCGGCGGTGGGCTTCTCCGCCAACCGCTTTCCCGGCCATTTCATGGGCTGGGGACCGGAGTACCTCGACACGGTCGAGTTCCGCGGCATTCTCGAGGTGGCGAGTCGGGTGCTGGGTCTGGAGAAGGGCGAGTTCGACGCGCTCGATGGCTTCACGCCCTATGACCAGATCAAGCGGATGCGCGGCAAGCCGAATGTGCAGATTTTGGCGAAGCCCTCGCTGCGGACGATGTATTTCATCATCCACAACCGGCGCGCGCCGCTCGACGACGTGAACATGCGCCGGGCGCTGTGCTATGCGTTCGACTATCACGGGTTCATCAACAACCTGCTCGACGGCTCGGTGGTGCGCAATGCCGGCATCATCCCCGATACGATGTGGGGAGCGCCGAAGAATCTTGCAGGCTATACCTACGACCTCGACAAGGCGCGTGCGGCGCTGGCAAAGGTGAAGGGGCCGATTCGCACGCTGACCATCAACGCGCTGGCGGGCTATCCGCAGAGCGGGCAGGCAGCGGAGCTGCTGCAGAGCGGGCTCGCCAAGATCGGCGTCAAGACGACGATTCTGAGCCAGCCATGGCCAGTGGTTGCGGCGAAGCTCGGCAACGAGCAGCTGAGCGCGGACCTAATTCCGCTTTGGCGCAGCGCCTATTTCGCCGACCCGCACAACTGGACAGGCTATATTTACAACAGCAAGCAGATCGGCAAAGGCAATCTCAGCTTCTTCAGCAACAAGCGCTTCGACGAGCTGACCGACAAGGCCCTGGTGCTGGTGAAGCAGGCGGACCGGCAGCCACTCTATGAGGAAGCCTCGCGCATCCTGGTGGACCAGGCGGCGGGGCTGTTCATCTACAACACCAACTATTACGGGGCGTTCGACAAGAAGGTGCGCGGAGTGCGCTACTGCCCGATCGGCGACGCTCAGGACATGCGCTGGCAGTGGCTCGCCTGAGCAAGAGCCGGTGCGGCTGCTCGGGCTGATCGCCCGCAGGCTGGTCTGGGTCCCCGCGACCCTGATCGGCCTGGTCGTGCTCGTGTTCGTGATCTCGCACCTGATGCCGAGCGACCCTGCGCGGATCCTCGCGGGTGAGAACGCGACTACGGCGCAGGTGGCGGCGCTGCGGCATAAAATGGGGCTCGACCAGCCGCTGCCGATGCAGTTGTTGCACTATTTGATCGATGTCGCGCGCGGCAACATGGGCGTTAGCCTCTACACGCAGACGCCGGTCGCGAGCGAGATCTGGCGGCGGCTGCCGGCAACGATGGAGCTAGCGTTCTATGCGATGCTCCTCGCCGTGCTGCTCGGGGTGCCGCTGGGCGTGGTGGCGGCACTGCGACGGAATTCGTGGTTCGACCATGTGTTGCGGGTGGTGACGGTCTCCGGGCTCGCGATCGCCGCGTTCTGGTTCGCGATTTTGCTGCAACTGCTGTTCTCGATGTGGCTCAACCTGACGCCAGTGCAGGGCCGGATCAGCGATTTCGGACCGAGCGGGGTGACGGGGTTCTATACGATCGATGCGGCGATTTCCGGCGACTGGTCGACGGAAATCGACGTGCTGCGGC
>JAKAFQ010000777.1 GCA_021817875.1 Pseudomonadota bacterium | reverse complement strand
TCGGCCGTCTGTTCGTCGACGTGTTCGACGAGGAGGCACACAAGCTCGAAGGCGTGAAGTGGCTGGCGCAGGGCACGATCTACCCCGACGTGATCGAATCGGCCGGCGGGAAAACCGGCAAGGCGCACGTGATCAAGAGCCACCACAACGTCGGCGGCCTGCCCGAGCGCATGCACCTGAAGCTGGTCGAGCCGCTGCGCGAACTGTTCAAGGACGAGGTGCGCCGGATCGGCGTCGAACTCGGCCTGCCGCGCGCGATGGTGTACCGGCATCCGTTCCCCGGCCCCGGGCTGGGGGTGCGCGTGCTGGGCGCGATCCGGCCCGAATACGTCGCCCTGCTGCAGCAGGCCGACCATCTCTTCATCCAGGCCTTGCACAAGCACGGTCTCTACGACCGCGTCAGCCAGGCCTTTGCCGTCTTCCTGCCGGTGAAGTCCGTTGGCGTCGTCGGCGACGGGCGTGCCTACGAATGGGTGATCGCGCTGCGCGCGGTCGAAACCGTGGACTTCATGACGGCGCACTGGGCGCGCCTGCCGTACGATTTTCTCGAAGAGGTTTCTCGTTCTATTATCAATGAGCTGCGTGGTATTTCTCGCGTCGTTTATGACATAAGCGGCAAACCGCCGGCCACGATCGAGTGGGAGTAGATCGGCGCCCATCCGCCGCCGTCGCCCCAGCCCTGCGCGTACACCGCATCCGATGCCCCCAGCCCACGAGCCCCCCGATTCCGCGATGCCCGACCCGCTGACTGCCTTCAGCGCCGAGGACACCCGGTGGATGGAGCTCGCGCTGGATCTGGCCCGACATGCCGGCGAGATGCACGACGAAGTGCCGGTCGGTGCCGTGCTGGTCATGGAGGGCAAGGCGATCGGCGAAGGCTGGAATCGCACGATCAGTTCGCACGATCCGACCGCGCACGCCGAGATCATCGCCCTGCGTGCGTCCGGGCAGCAGCAGCGCAATTACCGGCTGCCCGGCAGCACGCTCTACGTGACCCTCGAGCCCTGCGCCATGTGCGCCATGGCGCTGGTGCATGCGCGCGTCGCCAGGGTGATCTATGCGACACCCGATCCAAAGACCGGGGCCGCAGGCAGCGTGTTCGACACGCTGATCTCGCCGCGCCACAACCATCGCGTCGCCGTGACGTCGGGGCTGGGCGCCGAGGCGAGTGCCGCATTGCTGCGCGACTTCTTTCGGCGACTGCGCTGAGTCGATCGCTGTCCGACAGTTTCAGACGACGCTCGCCGATCCTGCGTCTCCGCCGCGCCTTCCACGATGTTGGCGGCTCGGCGCTAGGTCGCCATTCCCGTCGCCGTGGCGATGATGTCGAGCACCTCGTTCAGGATATGCGACGGCACCTTCTCAACCCGCCGCGCGCCGCGGGCGCGCGCGTCTACGCCGCGCAGCAGATGGACCTGGACGGAGCCGAGCGTTCGCGTACTGGCACCCATGAGGGTGACGAGGTCGCCTGCGTCGAAACCACCAGCACTGACGCCCGATCTCGGGACTGGGCTCACTCGCCGAACGCCCCACGTTCGCGGCCAACATCCGCGTCGAGCCAACCGGGCTGACGTTCAAAGGTGGGCGTCGCGGCGATCAGGGCTTCGAGCGAACGTCGACGCCGCACCACCGGACGCAGCGTGATGATGCCGTCGTGTTCCTCAACCTCGACCGGCTGGTCGATGCTTAGATTGACCGACTTCATCACGGCGGCTGGCAATCGCACAGCGGCGCAGTTGCCCCACTTTTTGACGACGACTTGCATGGTGATCCTCCGGATGATACGCCGTCTGTTAGAGCTGCACCCGCTTGTTTCTAGCTGGCGGGCGATAGCCACAGCGCGCACTCGATCACTAGGCTAGCAACTTTCTCATTTCTATTTGACATAATATACATTATGCGCACTAACATGAAGACAGCGGGAGCGGCATGGCGCACCGCGATGGCACACCCACTGACCTCGACCGCCCCATCAGCGCCCAGTCGGATCCTGTCGCGGCGTAAGCCGCCTGTATCGATGAGCTGCTCTCTCAGCGCACCAACTGGTTGATCTCCATGATCGGAAGCAGGATGGCGAGCACGATCATCTCTCTTGCAGCTGCGCAAGCTGATCCGTTACAAGCGCGGCAACGTCACGATCCTCAATCGCCAGCGTCTCGAAACCACCGCCTGCGCGTGCTATCGAAACGACAACGAGATATACCAGCGCGGCCTGCTTGACTCTCGTTGATCAGCCGTATGAGACGACGGCACCCGTCATGGCGCACCGGGCGCAGGCAAGGCGCGCGACATGCCCCCGAGCCTGATCAAACACGGACCGGCGGCTGCCGGCGATCAAGCTGCCGTCAAAAGCGTCGTCAGGTGGCCAACAGGGCCGGCAGCAGCCGGTCATATTCCTTCTTGACCACGGCGTAGCACTCGCAGGAACGCTGTTCGATCCGGTCGCGGTCGAGCACCGTGATGCGGCCGCGCCGGTACTGGATCAGCCCCGTCTCCTGCAGGCGTCCCGCCGCTTCGGTGACGCCCTCGCGGCGCACGCCCAGCATGTTCGCGATCAGCTCCTGGGTCATCACCAGCTCTTCCGACTGCAGCCGGTCCAGACTCAGCAACAGCCAGCG
>JAKAFQ010000776.1 GCA_021817875.1 Pseudomonadota bacterium | reverse complement strand
GTCGGCGTCGCCGACCAGCTCGTGGCACTCCGCCTTGTCGAGGGTTGCGACATAGGCGGACCGGTCCACGCCGATCACTAGCGCGCCCTTGCCGGCCAGCAGATCGGCCGCCCGCTGATCCGCCCCGCCCCAGGCGGGGCCGGAGGAAAACAGGATCACGAAGCCCGACAGGGCACCCTGCGGCTTGACGATCTGCACGGAGCCATAACGGCCGCCATCGAGCGCGTGCGCCGGCGCGATGCCAAGGCAGAGCGCCGACAGCAGGACCGTCGCACGCAGCCAAAAAGACAAGACTCGCGTCATCACGGCTCCGAATCGTGCCCCACGGCTGCGACCGCGGCCAGAGTGAGGATCGGTCCGAGCATGCCGGATGTCGCGAGATAACGCGGCTCCCAGACCGGATGAAACTTGCTCTTGAAGCTGCGCAGGCCGCGGAAGCTATAGAGGCGGTTGCCGTAGCTCCACAAGAGGTGCCCGATGCGATGCCAGAACGACGCAAGGACCCCGGGCGCCAGCCCCGACAACGGCGCCATCCCGAGGCTCAGGCACTGGAAGCCGGCGGACCGCAGATGCAGCGCCAGCTGCGTGAACAGGAACTCCATCGCATAGGACGAGGCATCCGGCACGTGACGCATCACCCCGACTGTCGCATCCGTGCGCAGGTCGGTCGTCATGAAGGTCGCGAAGGCGACCGGGCGGCCGGACTGGCACACGAGCATCACCGATTGTCGCGCCAGGTAGCCCGCGTCGAAGGCAGCGACGGAAAAGCCTTTCTCGCCGGCACGACGGCTGCCCAGCCAGGCATCGGAAACCCCCTTCAGGACGGGCAGAATCGCGCCGACACCCGCGGCGTCGAACACCTCGGCGGTCAGACCGTCGCGCGCCCCGCGTTTCAGCGCGTAGCGCAGATGCGACATGCGCGCGCCCTCCAGGCGGAAATCGGCCAGGGTGATGCGGGCCTCCTCGCCCAGCTTCACCAGGGTGAGTCCGGCTTCCAGATAGAGGGGCAGCGCATCGGACCGCACCTGATAGAAGGCCGCGCGCCCCGCATGTGCATGCGCGACCGCGATGAAGCGGGTGATCAGTTCCGGCCACTCCTCGCGCGGGCCGACCGGATCGTGCAGCGCCACCCAGTTGCGCCCGTGCTTGGCGTACATCAGGAAGGTGTGCCGCGTGTCGGAGAACAGGAAGCTCTTGTCGCCCATCATCGCGAGCATCGCATCGCTGCGGTCCTGCCCGCGCACGATCTGTTCCGCTTCGTGCAGATCGGCCGGGGTCGGCTGCGCGGCCCGGCCCGGCGCCAGGCGCAGCATCTGCCACAGCGCGATGCCAGCGGCCAGGAGCGTCGCGGCCACCGTCCCGCGCAGGGCCCGCGAGGCCTTGTCATCGAACTCGAACTGCCACCAGAGATCGTTGCTGTACGGCACGTGGCGGAAGGCGAAGAACAGAACCCAGAAGGCGACGCTCAGGACGATCGCGACCGAGACCAGGGCGCCGGGCGAAAGCGGCCGGGCGAACAGCGAGGCCTGGCGATTGAAGCGAGGCCGGGTGAGCAGCAGCATCAGGATCAGGAACCCGAGAACGCCTGCCTCGATGAAAGCGAGCCCCTGGGCCAGCGAGACCGCGAGTCCGATGACCGCGAGCGCCAGCGCGAGCCACCAGGCCGCGTCCAGGCGGAAGAACAGGCCGCGCGCAACGAACAACAGCAGCACGCCGGCGAGGCTGCCGATGAGATGCGAGCTCTCGAGGAGCCACAGGGGCACGACCTGCGCGAGCACCGCGAGGCGCCCGCCGAATGCCGGTGTCGCGCCCGAGATCACCAGCATCATGCCGATGGCGAAGGTGATCACGGCCAGGAACATCGGCAGAAGCTGCGGCCCTTTCGCGACCGCCTCGGCCGCCCTGGGCGCCAGCCGCGCGAGGAGCCCGCGCATCTCGAGCCCGGCCAGCAGCGCGGTGGCGAGCAGCAGCGGCAGGACGAAGTAAACCGCGCGGTAGAGCAGCAGCGCCGCGACGATCGCGCCGGCCGGTGCGCTGCGGCCGAGCACCAGGACGATCGCCGCCTCGAACACGCCGATTCCGCCCGGGGTATGGCCGATGACGCCGAGCAGCAAAGCGGCGGTGTAAATCGCCATGAAGCCGCCGAAGCCGATCCCGGCGGCCGGCAGCAGCACCCAGAGGCACAGGCCCGCGCCGAGCACGTCGATGCCGACCAGCGCAAGCTGGGTCAGCACGAAGCGCCGGGCGGGCCATTCCAGCACGAACCGGCGCAGGCGCAAGGGCGGACGATCCGGGCGGCAGAACACGATCGCTGCGACAGACACCGCCAGCGCCGCCGCGCCGACACCGGCCAGGAGCGGTGCGGAAAGCCCGGTGACGCGATGCAGACTCGGCGCCGTCGTCAGCAGGCCCAGCCCACCGAAGGCGATCAGGCCAAGCGCGAAGGTCGCGCCCGTCAGGATCATGAGATGCGCAATCTGGCCCGGCCGCGCCCCGCCCGCCCCGAAGACACGGTAGCGCACCGCGCCGCCGGTCAGCGTGCCGAAGCCGACCGCGTTGCCGAGGGCCGAGCCGGCAAAGGCGCCCACCCAGATCGTGGAGCGGGGAACCGTCGCGCCC
>JAKAFQ010000775.1 GCA_021817875.1 Pseudomonadota bacterium | reverse complement strand
ACGAGCGCGAACGCATCGTCGCGGCGCGCTCGGACAAGGTCTGGCGAGTCGGCCGACGCGCCGTGCTCGGCGTTCAACTCGCCAGCGGTCGCTCGATCCGGGTCACCGCGGAGCATCGGCTGCTCAGCGGGAAGGGGTGGTGCCGCGCTCACGAGCTCGCGCCAGGCGAGCGCGTGGCGCTGGCCCGGCGCGTGCCCGCGCCCGCTCAGCCGCTGCGCTGGCCGGAGCACTGGCTGGTGCTGCTCGGGCATCTGATCGGGGATGGCAGTTACCTCGTGCATCAGCCGCTGCGCTACACGACGGCATCGGAAGCCAACAGCGAGGCAGTTCGCGCAGCAGCTGAGGCATTTGGCTCGCGCGTGACGCGCTTCGCGGGCCGGGGGCAGTGGCACCAACTCCTGATCAGCGGCAACGGCAACCGCTGGCACCCGGCCGGCGTGGGCAGCTGGCTGAAGGAGCTCGGCATCTTCGGCCAGCGTTCACACGAGAAGCGTCTTCCTGCTGCTGTGTTCGCACTCGACGACGAGCAGATCGCTCTGCTGCTGCGCCACCTGTGGGCCACCGACGGCTCGATCACGATGCCGCGCGCCGGGAGACGCTCCGGGCGGCGCGTCTACTTCTCGACGTGTAGCCCGGGTCTTGCCGAAGATGTGGCGGCACTGCTGCTGCGGCTCGGAATCGTCGCGCGGCTGCGCCGGGTCGTGGGGCGGGAGGGAACGCGCCCGGTGTCGACCGTGGATGTCAGCGGTGCGGACTTCCAGCGCCGCTTCCTCGAGACGGTGGGCGGGTTCGGGCCGCGTGCGAGCGGCGCGGCCGCTTTGGCGCAATGGCTGACTGAGGCGCAGGGCAACACCAACGTTGACACGCTGCCGCTCGAAACCTTTGCAGCGGTCCGCGCCGCAATGCGCGCACAGGGGATCAGCACACGCGCGATGGCGCGGATGCGCGGGACGCGCTACGGCGGGAGCAGTCACTTCCAATTCGCGCCGAGCCGCGCGCTGCTCGCCGACTATGCCGAGCGGCTTTCGATCCCGCAGCTGCAGGAGCGGGCGAGTTCCGATCTGTTCTGGGACCGTGTGATCGGCATCGAGCCGCTCGGCGAGGAGGAGGTGTTCGACCTGACCGTGCCGGGCCCTGCGAGCTGGCTTTCGGACGGCGTGGTGAGCCACAATTCGGGGGCGATTGAGCAGGATGCCGACATGATCCTGTTGATCTACCGCGAGGAAGTCTACGACAAGAACACGACCAAGAAGGGTGTCGCCGAGATCGACCTCGTCAAGCATCGTAACGGCGAGATCGGCACCTTCCTGCTGACCTTCCAGGGTCAGTACACGCGCTTCGCCAACTACGCCCCCGATGCCTACGCCGAGGGCGTGCTGAGGTGAGTCGCCTGATCCGCGCCGTCATCGACGGCGCCGCGATGCGCCACAACGTCCAGGTGATCCGCGCGCGCGCCCCCGGGGCGCGCGTGATGGCCGTGGTCAAGGCGAACGCCTACGGCCATGGCCTGGTGCAGACCGCGCTGGCCCTGCCCGAGGTGGATGCCTTCGCCGTGGCGAGGCTGGAGGAGGGCGTGCGGCTGCGCGAGCGCGGCGTGCGTGCACCCATCGTGCTGCTCGAGGGCGTGTTCACGGCGGAACAGCTGCGCGCGGCCGGGCGCTTCGAGCTCGAGCTCGTGGTGCACGATGCGCTGCAGGTCGAGCTGCTCGCGGCCGCCCCGCAGGCGCACGAGCTCGCGTTGTGGGTGAAGGTCGACACCGGGATGAACCGCCTCGGATTTCGGGCCGAGGCGTTCCGCGCCGCCTACGAGCGGCTGCGCGCCCTGTGCGCGCCCGGGCGGCAGATCCGGCTCATGACCCACCTGGCCGCGGCCGACGATCCCGACGGGCAGATGACGCGCGAGCAGCTCGCACGCTTCGCCGCGGCGACCGAGGGCCTGTCCGGGGAGCGCAGTATCGCCAACTCGGCCGGTGTGTTCGGCACGGTGCCGGTCGGCGGGGAATGGGTGCGGCCGGGTCTGGCCCTCTATGGCGCCTCGCCGCTGCCGCAGCGCACGGCGGGCGAGCTCGGCCTGCGGCCCGTGATGCGGCTGGAGACCTCGGTGATCGCCCTGCGGCGGGTGCCGCGCGGGGAGACGGTGGGCTATGGGGCGACCTGGCGCGCCGCGCACGATGCCGAGATCGCCATCGTGGCGGCCGGTTACGGCGATGGTGTGCCGCGCAGCCTGCCGAGCGGTACGGCGGTGCTGGTGGCCGGGCAGCGGGTGCCGCTGGTCGGGCGGGTCTCGATGGACATGATCGCCGTCGAGGTGACCGGACTCGCCGGCGTCGGGGTGGGTACCCCGGCGGTGCTCTGGGGCGCGGACCTGCCGGTCGAGGAGATGGCCCGCGCGGCCGGGACCATCCCCTACGAGCTGCTCTGCGGCGTCAGCGAGCGCGTGCCGCTCGAGAGCGCCTGACTCAGCTGCCGCTGACGAAAAACCCCATCTTCACGCCCGCCAGCTGGATGACGTCGTTGTCCTTCAGCAGCGTCGGCTGCGCGCCGATCGGCGCGCCGTTGATGACCGGGTAGCGGTCCGGCTGGTCGCTGTCGACGTGCACGATGTAGTAGCCGTCGGCGCGCCGC
>JAKAFQ010000774.1 GCA_021817875.1 Pseudomonadota bacterium | reverse complement strand
CAAATAGGCGTCGAACGCGCGCTTGTAGCGCACCGCGTGCAAGCGGGAACGCGTGACCACCATCGCCTTCGCCCGCCCGCCGATCTTGTGGCGCGTGTGGCGGCGGAAATGCTCCACCATCACCGCCGTCTTCTGGGCGAGGTTGTGGGGATGCAGGCTCGCGAACCGGGCGATGGCCTGGCGCGCCTTGCTCTTGTCCACCTCCGGATCTTCTTCCGCGGCTTTGGCGAAGCGGTAATAGGTCTTGTAGGTCGTGTAGTGCTTCAGCACGTCGAGGATGAAGCCTTCCTCGATCGCCTGGCGCATGGAGTAGAGGTGGAACGGGCGGGCGCGGCCGTCCGGCCCGATCGTGCCGAACAGCTCCATGGTCTTCTTCTTCGGCGTCGCGGTGAAGGCGAAGAAGCTGAGATTGGGTTGCCGGCCGCGCGCCTGCACCGCCTTCAGCACCTCGTCGTCGATTTCCTCGTCTCCGGCTTCCTCGCTTTCGGCGCGCTCCAAGGTGGTCGCGGCCAGCACGCGCTTGAGGTGGGCCGCACTCTCCCCGGTCTGGCTGCCATGCGCCTCATCGACGATCACAGCGTAGCGGCGCGCGCCGGCGGCGGTGATCTTGTCCAGCACGAAGGAGAATTTCTGGATGGTCGAGATGATGATCGGCGTGCCGCGGTTCAGCGCCGCGGCAAGCTGGACGCTGTCGGTGTCGATCTTCTCCACCACGCCCTGCTTGTGCTCGAACTGATAGATGTTGTCCTGCAACTGCTTGTCGAGCACGCGTCGGTCGGTGATCACGATGACCGAGGAAAACACCGGCTTGTCATCCGCCCCGTGCAGGCCGGAGAGGTGATGCGCGAGCCAGGCGATAGAGTTGGACTTGCCGGAGCCAGCACTGTGCTCGATCAGGTAGGAAAGGCCGGCACCACGGGCGCGCACGTCGCTGAGCAGCTTGGTCACTGCGTCGAGCTGGTGAAAGCGCGGGAAGATGATCTCCTTGTCGCGCCCTTTCTCGGTTTTCTCGATATGGAGAAAGCGGGCGAGGATCTCCATCCAGGTATCCTTCGCCCAGACGCTCTCCCACAGATAGGCGGTCTTGTAGCCGCTTGGATTGTCGGGATTGCCGGCGCGCGTGCCGCGTCCGCGGTTGAACGGCAGGAAATGCGTGCTCTTGCCCGCAAGCCGCGTGGTCATGGAGACTTCGTCGGGATCGACGGCGAAATGCACGAGCGCGCGGGATTTCCAGCGCAGCAGCGGTTCGCGCGGGTCGCGGTCCTCGCGATACTGCGCGCGGGCGTGGGCGACGGTCTGGCTGGTGAGCGGGTTCTTGAGTTCGGCGGTGGCGATCGGCAGCCCGTTCAGGGCGAGCACGACATCGATGGAAAGCGCGGGATCGCGCGTGGAATAGTGGACCTGGCGGGTGACGGTGAGGATGTTCGCCGCATAGGAAGCGAGCGTTGCGGGATTGAGCCCCGAGGCCGGGCGGAAGAACGCAAGATGTAGCTTCACGCCACTATCGGTGACGCCGTGGCGCAGTACATCCAACGTGCCGCGCGCATCGAGGGCACCGGCAACCAGCAGGATCAGCCGCTCGGGCAAGGCGGCCTCGCCGTGCATCCGGGCAAGCTTGTCCCACGCCTCGGGCTGGCTTTCGCGCAGGAAGCGCAGCACGGTAGCGGGCCACAGCGCGAGCGCGGCATCGAAGCCGGCGGCATCGCCCCTGGTGTAGCCGCCGGCGGCGAGGAGGCTGTCCTCGATCGCCGCCTCGAAGCCCCGCTCGGTGTGGTCAAGCGCCATGCTGCCTCCCCGGAGGTCCGCCAATCCCGGCTAAATAGACCAAATACCCCCCATTTAGTCCATTCAATGGCGAATTCGCTATTTCAGCCGCTGCCACCGGGCCGCCCTTCCGCGCCCGAGGCAGGTGATGACGCCGTCATGCTGGAGCTTCGCCATGGCGCTGCGGATCGTGTCCCTGGAGACCAGCGGGCAGCGTTCCTCCACATCCGCGAGGCGGAAGTCGGTCGGAAGCGACTGGATCGCCCGTTCCACCATGCGCGTGCGCGCGCCGTGGTCGAGGTCGATCCTTGTGTTCTCCTCAAGCTGGCGATAGGCGGCGAGCACCACGCCGAGCAGATATTCGGTGAAGGACACATGGTCGTGCTGCCCGTCCGTCCAGTGCCGGTCCGAGGCGGCCAGGCTGTCGTAATATGTTTCCTTCGTAGCCTCGATGATCCGCTCCAGGCTGATATAGCGGCCGATTTCGTAACCCAGCCGGTGCAGCAGCAGCACGGTCATCAGCCGCGCCATCCGCCCGTTGCCGTCCGCGAACGGGTGGATGCACAGCAGGTCATGGACATAGAGCGGCACCAGCAGCAGCGGTTCGATCTCGCCCTCGGCGAGGGCGCGCGCGAGGCCAGTGTGCAGGTCGGCCATGGCCGTGCCAGTCAGGGCGGGGGAGACAGTGCGGAAGCGGATGCGCGCGACCCCGCCGTTGCCGTCCTGCTCGACGATGTCGTTGGGTGCGCTCTTGTAGTTTCCTCCGCCCGCCGCCGTGTAGCCCATCAGCTGGCCGTGCAGTTGCCGCAGCACGTTTTCCGTAGGCGGCATGTCGACGGCGTTCTCGTGGATCAGTGTCAG
>JAKAFQ010000097.1 GCA_021817875.1 Pseudomonadota bacterium | reverse complement strand
GGAGCATGAGATGATTGAGATAGGTTCGTCGGCGGCCGGCGCCGCGGCAGGCTTCCACGGGGAGATGCCGGAGCTGATCGCGGCGCTGGGCCGGCCGGATTTTCCGCGCCGGCTGTTCCAGGTGGCGCGGAAATTCACCGACTGCCACAGCGTGACGTCCTTCGCCTTCTGCGCCTCACACTCGCCGCGGCTGCTGTTTGCCGAGAATGTCGGCGATGTGCCGGTGTCGCGCCACATTGCCGACCGGTACATCGCCGATTACTGGCGCTTCGATCCGGCCAACAGCATGGCATCGGATGCGACGCGCGTCGCGTCCTGCCGCGCCATGGTGATCGGGGCCGAGGAGATCGCGCCCCGATCCTATCGCGAGCACTGCTACGCGGCGATCAAGCTGGTCAACCGGCTGACGCTGATGCGCCGGGCCGGGGACAGCGTCATCCGCGTGAACTTCTACCGTGGCCGCGGCAACCGAGCCTTCGACCACGGCATCGACACCATCGCGGCGGCCGGCGATACGCTGATCGCACTGATCGCGCGCCACGATGCCTGGGCGGCGAAGGCGGACGGCGGCGAGGACTTCGAGTACCTGGAGCGTCTGCGCCACCTCTGCCCCAGCATGCCCCGGCGGCAACTCGAGGTCTGCGCGCTCATCGTGCGCGGGTTCTATTCGGAAGCCATCGCGTTGAAGCTCGGCATTTCGCTGAATACCGTGCTGACGTTCCGTCGCCGCGCCTATGCGCGGCTGCGCATCTCCAGCCAGAACGAGCTGATGCGGCTGGTGCTGTCCTGAGCCGCGGGCACACCCCATAGCCTCGGGTTATGCATCAACTCTCGGAAATCATTGGACGGC
Source organism: Pseudomonadota bacterium (assembly GCA_021817875.1). The sequence continues at coordinate 10,069 of JAKAFQ010000097.1, read as the reverse complement.
GGACCGGGGCCTGCCTACGATCGACCCGAATGAAGACGCCGAAGGCGGCGAAAGAGGAAACCCGTGGCGGAATGCATTGAACCTGGAACCGGACTGCGGTTCGTCGAGCTGAGCCACACGTGGGGCCACGGTGTGCCGGTGTGGCCCGGCGATGCCGAGGTGCAGCTCTCCCGTGGCGTCAATCACGCGCGTGACGGCGTGATGAGCCACAAGCTCGTCACCAACATGCACGTGGCGACGCACGTCAACGCGCCCATCCATCTCATCCAGGGCGGCGCGTTCGTCGGGCACCTGCCGATCGACCGTTTCTTCGGCAGCGGCGTGATCCTCTCGATCCGCAAGCGGCGCTGGGAGCTGGTCACGGCGGCCGATCTCGAGCAGGCCCGTCCGGCGGTGCGCAAGGGCGACATCGTGCTCATCGTCACCGGCTGGCACGCGAAGTTCTCCGACAGCCAGGAATATTTCGGTGAGGCGCCGGGCCTCGCCAAGGATGCGGCCGGCTGGCTGGTCGAGCGGGGCGCGGTCCTGGTCGGAATGGACACGCCGGCCATCGATCACCCGCTCGCCACTTCGCTCGGTCTGCAGCGCGGCGGTCCGCTGATGAAGCGTCTGCCGGCGAAATACCGCAGCGAGACGGGCCGCGATCCGCAGGCGGATTTCCCCGAATGGAATCCGGCGCACCGGCTGCTGCTGGCCGCGGGAATTCCCACCATCGAGAATGTCGGCGGCGACATCGACCAGCTGGTCAATTCGCGCTGCACGATTCACGCGGCTCCCTGGCGCTGGACCGACGGCGATGCGTGCACCGTGCGGCTGATGGCGCTCGTCGATCCGTCCGGCCGGTACCGCATCGAAACCGGAGCAGGGGAATAGGCAGGTAATCATGGCCATCAACGCCGACAACGGCCTCGTTTATTACGATCTCAGCAACCCGATCCATCACGGCGCGCCGCAATGGCCGTCGAGCCCCAATCTCAACATCCGCACGCTCAAGTACCACGCCAAGGACGGCATGCTGGTGCAGCAGTACGACGGCATCATGCACCGCTCGACCCACATGGATGCGCAGATCCACGTGACGGAAAACGGCCGGACCCTCACCGATTACGAGTCCTGGCGCTTCTTCGGCACCGGCGTCGCGGTGTCGATTCCGAAAGGCAAATGGGGCGTGATCACGCCGGATGACCTGGAAAAGGCGACGCCGAAGATCCGGCGTGGCGACATCCTGATGATCAACACCGGCAGCCATCACAAGCTCGGCGACAACGACGAGTACTACGCCTATTCGCCCGGTCTTTACAAAGAGGCCGCCGAGTGGATCGTGGAGCGTGGGGTCAAGATGGTGGGCGTCGACGTGCAGGCGCTCGATCATCCGCTCGGCACGAAGATCGCCGATCACGGTCCCGGTCCGTCGCACGCCTATCTCAACGCGGAATACCGCGCGCTGACCGGCCGTGACATTCTCGATGACTTTCCCTATTGGGAACCGGCGCACAAGATCATGCTCGGCGCGGGCATTCCGGGCATCGAAAACGTCGGCGGGGAGCTCGACGCGGTCACCGGCAGGCGCTGTACCTTCATGGCGTTCCCCTGGCGCTGGCCGCAAGGCGAGGGCTGCGTGGTGCGCGTCATCGCCATTGTCGATCCGAAGCAGAAATACCGCATCGGCGGGGAGGGTTGAACGTGCAGGTCACACGCTTCGTCGACGCCCGGCGCTATGACGCCAAGGGCCATTTCGAGATGGCCGGGCTGATGCTGCAGGGCGGACAGGCTTCGAAGACCAGTGGTGTGCTGGTGTCGCTGTCGTATTTTCTGCCCGGGGGCGGCGCACACCACTCGGCTTCGGCGACCGAGAAGGTCTACGTGGTGCTCGAAGGCGCCGTCACCCTCATCACGGACGGCGGCGAGGTCACGCTCGGCGCCATGGATTCGTGCCATCTCGCGCCGGGCGAGGCCCGCGCCATTGAAAACCGCGGTAACACCGTCGCCCGCATGATGGTCGTGGTGCTGCCCGCATCGGAGGTCAAATGAGTGGCGAATCGCTCGGCATCACCCCAGCCCTGCGCAATCCGTTTTCCCTGTTCGATGTCAGCGGCAAGTCGGCGCTGATCACCGGCGGCTCGGGCGCCTTTGGACGCGGCGTCGCGCTGGCGCTCGCGGCGCTCGGCGCCAATGTGACCATCGCCGGCTCATCGAAAGCCGAGCTCGACGGCGTCGCCGACGAGGTCCGCTCGCTCGGCAAGGGCGCGGTCAATGTGGTCTATGCGCGCCCCGACAGTCTCGAGGACGCCGACCGCATGCGTGATTCGGCGCTGGCGGCCTTCGGCCGGATCGATCAGCTCGTCATCGCCTCGGGCTATAACAAGGCCGGCTTCATCCACGAGATGAAGTACGAGGACTGGCAGGCGGTGATGGATGCCAATGTCCGCGGCGCGTGGTTCATGGCCAAATCCGTCGGAACGTACTTCATCGAGAAGTCGGTGAAGGGCAAGGTTCTGCTGATGTCGTCGGTGCGCGGGCGCCACGGCAATATCTCCGGGTACACGGCGTATTGCACGTCGAAGGGCGCCACCGATGCCCTGACGCGTGTGCTCGCCACGGAATGGGCGAAATACGGCATCACCGTGAATGCCATCGCGCCCACGGTGTTCCGCTCCAAGCTCACGGCCTGGATGTTCGGCGACGACGAGCTCGGCCAGGCGACCCGCAAGCGCTCGCTGTCACGCATTCCGCTGGGTCGGCTGGCCGAGGTGGAAGACCTGGTCGGCATGGCGCTGTACCTGCTGTCGGCGGCCTCGGATTTCTGTACCGGTCAAGTGATGTACATCGATGGCGGATACACTGCCGGTTGATCTTCTGGCCGGCCGTCCGGCCCTGGTGGTCGGCGGCGGGCGCATGGGGCTTGCGGTTGCGCAGATCGTCGCCGCCGCCGGCATCGCCGTGACCGTGGTCGAGCCTGGCGAGGCCACGCGCGCCAGCGCGCAGGAACGACTCAGGCAGATCTTCAGTCTGCAGGGACAGCCGCAGGACCGGGCCGCGCTGGTGCGGGTGGTGGCCGATATCGGCGAGGCGCCGGCGGATACGGCGCTCGCCATCGAGGCGGCGCCGGAGAACGTCGAGCTGAAGCGGAATATTTTCCGCCGCCTGGACGAGATCTGTCCGGGTGACGCCATCTTGGCCACCAACACCTCGGTCATTCCCGTGCGGCGCATCGCGGCCGACGTGCGCGACAAATCGCGTGTGGTCGGCACACATTTCTGGAATCCGCCGTATGCCGTGCGCCTGGTGGAGGTGGTCCGCAGCGACGACACCTCGGAACAGACACTCGAGCGCACCATGGCGATCATGGCGGCGGTCGGGCAGCAGCCGGTGCGCGTGAACAAGGATATCCCGGGCTTCATCGGCAACCGCCTGCAGCATGCGCTGAAGCGTGAAGCCATCGCGCTGGTGCAGGCGGGAGTCTGCGATGCGGAGACCGTCGATACCGTGGTCAAGGCGAGTTTCGGCGCGAGGCTCGGCATCATGGGACCGCTGGAGCAGTCCGATCTCGTCGGCCTCAATCTGACGCTCGCGATCCATGAGGTGATCCTTCCCGATCTCGATACCAGCCGAGCGCCGCAGAAGCTGCTGGTGGATCTGGTCGCCGCGGGTCATACCGGGGTGACGACCGGGGAGGGCTTCCGCAAGTGGACGCCCGAGACCCGCACGGAACTGCAGACACGTCTTGACCGCACGCTGGGCGGCAAGAAGGCCGGCCGCTCATGAACGCGGTCACGCCATCGCCCGCGCTCGCCCCCGGCAAGGGTGCGGGCCGCGCGCGCTCGGGCGATCTGCCGCTCGGCGTGATGGTGTACGAGAACAGTGAGCAAGCCGATGACGTGCTGGCGCAGGTGGCCGCCGTACTGGTCGCCGAGGGCTATCGTCTGGGCGGTGTCGTGCAGTCGAGTGTGCACCGTCCGGGCCGGCGCAAATGCGACATGTATCTGCGCAACCTGCTGAGCGGCGAGCAGGTGCTGATCTCCCTCCACCGCGGCAACGAGGCGCGCGGCTGCCGACTCGACCCCGACGCCTTCGCGCGCGTCAGCCTGTGGGGCGAGCAGGCGCTCGCCGGCGGCGTCGATCTGCTGGTGGTCAACAAGTTCGGCAAGGAGGAAGCGCAAGGCCGTGGCCTGCGCTCCCTGATCGCCGAGGCCCTGATCGCGGGCATCCCGGTGATGCTGGGTGTGTCCAAGCTCAATCTCCCGGAATTCGAGGCCTTTGCCGGCGAGGCGGTGCAGCGTCTGCCGCCGCAGCCCGAAGCCATCCTGGCGTGGTGCCGGGTCACCGTCAGCCGCGCAGCGGCCGGCTCCCGCTCCTGAGCAACCCGGGCCTCATGGCCCGGGCCGCTGGATCAGCATGAGGGCATCGAGTGCCATCAGCCCCTGACCGGCCGGATAGGCGATGACCGGGTTCAGATCGATCTCACGGATCGAGGCGTCGCTGTCGAGCACCTGCCCGAGGCGCGCGATCAGATCGGCCAGCGCAGGCACATCGAGCGGCGGTGAGCCGCGGTACCCATTGAGCAGCGGTGCGCACTTCAGTTGACCGAGCGTCGCCCGGATCGATGCCTCGGTCTGACCCGGCAGGATCAGCCGCGCATCCTTCCACAGCTCCGCCTGCACGCCGCCCAGGCCGGCGAGCACCACCGCGCCCCAGTCGGGGTCGTTGCGTCCCCCGACGATCAGCTCCAGGCCCGGTCGGGCCATGGTTTCCACCAGCACGCCGTCGAGCCGCAGATCCGGCTGGTGTCGGGTGAGATCGGTGTGAAGTCTTCGCCATCCCGAGGCGAGCGCATCCCGATCGCGCAGACCAAGCACCACGCCGCCGGCGTCGCTCTTGTGTGAGAGCGCCGCCGATTGCGCCTTCAACGCCACCGGGTACCCCAGGGTATCGGCGGTCTCGAGGGCTTCCTCCAGGGTGCGCACCAGCCGTCCCGCGGGGAACGGAATGCCGAGCGGACGGAGGAAGTCCTTGGCGCGATACTCGGGAATCACCCCCGAGGGCAATGGGGCATCGGCGAGCACGACCGGGGTCCTCGCTCCGAGCAGGGGGCGCGAGGCGGCCGCCGACAATCGCGCAATCGCCCGGATGGCGCGTTCGGGAGACGGGAAATAGGGCACGCCCAGGGAGCGTAGCGCCTCGACATATTGAGCGGGCACCGGCGCGCCTTCGTCGAGTCCGGCCAGCACGATCAGCGGCGCAGACTGCAGCTCGCGCAATGCCTGGAGGATGGCGGGAAATTTCCGCTCGCAGGTGGCCGGATCGGTCTGGATGATGCCGAGGATGATCGCGCCGATGCGCGCATCGGCCGCCAGCGCCAGCAGCGTGCGCCGGTACAGATCGGGGTCGACCAGTCCCTGGGCGGTCAGGTCGAGCGGGTTGCTGACCGGGACGAACGCCGGTATGGCTGCGCGCAGCGCCGGGGCATTCGCATCGTCCAGTCCCGGCAGAGCGAGGTCAACCTGCTCGCACAGATCGAGCGTCAGGGCCTTGAAGGCGCCCGACTCCGCGACCACCACCGCGCCGGGTCGGTCCGGTGCCCGGGTGCGCAGCGCGATCTCGAGGACGTCGCTGAGCTCCTCCAGGGTCTCGACCGTGACGATGCCTTCCGCCTCGACCTTCGCGCGCATCAGCGCATAGTCTCCGGCCAGGGCGCCGGTATGGGTCGCGGCCGATTCGCGCGCCGCGCTGCTGCGGCCCGGATGCAGCAGCACGAGCCGCTTACCCGCCTCCCGGGCCCGTCGGGCCAGCGACAGCAGGTGCCGAGGGCGTCGGAACTGCTCGACGATCAGACCGACGACCGGCGTCTGTGGCTCGCCGAGGAGGTACTCGATGAAGTCCTCGACGCCGCTCGCCGCCTCGTTGCCGGTCGAGATGGAATAGGACACGCCGAGATTGCGGCTGACGAGCATGGTGCCGAGCACACAGGCCATTGCACCGCTCTGACTCACGATTCCGATCCCCGGCCGGCCGTCGAGCGGCGCGGGCGAGGTCTCGACGAAGGTGAGTGCCACCGCGTCGACGTGGTTGACGAAACCGAGACAGTTCGGTCCCTCGATGAGCATGCCGTGTTCGGCGGCGATCGCGGTGATCTGGCGCTGCTCGGCACGGCCAGCCTCGCCGCCTTCGGCAAAACCGGCCGAGAAGATCACCGCCGCCCCGACGCCGCGCCGCGCGAGACCTGTCACGGCCTCGAGCACTCCGGCCCGGGGAATGGCGAGCACCGCCGCATCGACTCCGGGCGGCAGATCCTCGATGCGCTTCAGACACGGGCGGCCGTTGATCTCCGCGCGGTTGGGATTGATGAGGTGAATGTCACCGCCAAAACCCAGCCGTTGCAGGTTCGCCAGCACCGAAGCGCCCAACGCGCCCGGGGTCGCCGAGGCGCCGACGATCGCGACCGACCGTGGCCGCAGCAGCCGTTCGATTCCCTTGGGATCCACGCGCGGGCCCGTGGCTTCACGCCTTGCCGGAGTGCCGGCGGGACTTGTCATAGGCGCCGAGGCCTGGTTTGAACGACTTCTCGTCGATGAACTGATGAATCCCTTCCTTGCGGCCTTCGTTGTCGAAGAAGTTGGCGGCTTCCTGGGCGCGCACCAGGTAGTCCTCGGCATTGTCGTAGGTCATCTCGCCGACGCGGCGCAGGGCATCCTTGGTCGCCTTCAAGGCGATTGGATTCTTCTGCAGCAGGGTCTTGGCCACCGCCGTCACGCGCGCCTCCAGCTTCTCACGCGGCACGGCTTCATTCACCAGGCCCCACTCGGCCGCCGTGCGCCCATCGATGTTCTCGCCCATCAGCGCGAGATACATGGCGCGGCGGAAGCTGAGCAGCTCACGCACGACCTTGCTGGCCCCGCCGCCGGGCAGAATGCCCCAGTTGATCTCCGAGAGCCCGAATTGCGCCTCCTCGGCGGCGAACGCGAGATCGCACGCGAACAGAGGTCCGTAGGCGCCACCGAAGCACCAGCCGTTCACCATGGCGATCGTGGGCTTCTGGTACCAGCGCAGGCGCCGCCACCAACTGTAGGCCTCTCGCTGCGCCTGACGCACGGCGCCGAATCCCTTGGCCTCCGTCTCGCGGAAATACTCCTTCAGATCCATGCCTGCCGACCAGGACGTGCCTTCCCCGGTCAGCACGAGTACGCCGACATCGTCCCGATACTCCAGCTCGTCGAGCACACGCATCATCTGCCGGTTGAGCCTGGGGCTCATGCAGTTGCGCTTCTCGGGCCGATTGAATCTTACCCAGGCAATGCCTTCGCGCACCGTCGACGCCACGGTGTCCGTTTCCACTTGCTCAGTGTTCATATCTCACCCTTACTCTATTCTCGCCGATGTCCGCCTGCGCGTATGCCGCGAGTGCGGCCGCTCAGATCGGGAAATGCCCCGGCGCCGTCTCGATCGTGATCCAGCGCAGCTCGGTGAACTGATCGATGCCGGCGGCGCCGCCGAAGCGGCCGTATCCCGATGCGCCCACGCCGCCGAACGGCATCTGTGCCTCGTCATGCACCGTCGGCCCATTGATGTGGCACATCCCGGAGTGGATCTGACGCGCAACCCGCAAGCCACGGGCGGCATCGCCGGTGAAGACGGAAGCGGACAGACCGTACTCGCTGTCATTCGCCACGCGGATGGCCTCGGCCTCGTCCGCGGCCCGGATGATGGCCACTATGGGTCCGAAGCTCTCCTCGCGGTACAGCCTCATCTTCGGCGTGACGCCGTCGATGACCGTTGCCGGCATGATCACGCCCTCGGCCTTGCCACCGGCGAGGACGCGCGCGCCCGCGGCGACTGCGTCGTCGATGAGAGCATTGACGTGTTCAACCGTGCGGCGGTCCACCACGGCGCCGAGAGGCGTCTTGCCCTCCCGCGGGTCGCCGCTCGCCATGGAGCGTGCCTTCTCGGCGAATCGCCGCGTGAAATCGTCCGCGATGGCGGCAACCGGGATGATCCGCTCGGTCGACATGCAGATCTGGCCCTGGTTCATGAACGCCCCGAACGCCGCGGCTTTCACCGCCTCGTCGAGATTCGCGTCCTCGAGAACGACGCAGGGCGCCTTGCCGCCGAGCTCGAGCAGGCAGGGTTTGAGGTTATCCGCGCACCGCCGGGCGATGACCCGGCCGACGGCGGTCGAGCCCGTGAAATTGACGCGGCGCACGGCCGGATGATCGATGAGCGCGCCGACGACTGCGCCGGCGTCCTTGGGATCGTTCGTGACCAGGTTGACGACGCCTTCGGGGAACCCGGCGGCGGCGAAGGCCTCGATGATCAGCTCATGGGTGCGCGGGCACAGCTCGGAGGCTTTCAGGATCACGGCGTTGCCGCAGGCGAGCGGTGTCGCGATGGCGCGTACGCCGAGGATGATCGGGGCATTCCAGGGCGCAATGCCCAGCACCACTCCGACCGGCTCGCGAACCGACAGGGCCACACAGCCCGGCTTGTCGGACGGTATCACTTCGCCGCCGACCCGGGTGGTGAGCGCCGCGGCTTCCCGGGTCATGCTGGCGGCCAGCATCAGATTGAACAAGGCCCATCCGGCGGTTGCGCCGACCTCATCGGTCATCGCCTGGACGAACTGGTCCCGCCGCTGCTCGAGCGCATCGGCTGCCTTGCTGAGCACGGCCCGTCGGGCATTCGGCCCCATCTCCGCCCACGCCTTGAATCCGGCAGCGGCGCGGTCGGCGACCGCGCAGGCCTCGGCGGCGCTCATCGCGGCGGCACTGCTTGCGACGCGGCCGGTCATCGGGCTGATTCGTTCAAAACGCATGACGCTTCCCCCAGCGGCTTTGACAGCTATATAATATAGTGGTTTGAGCGGGCCGATCAAGCGGTCCGAGAGCCATCCAGGGTGCATGCGTGCGTGATCAATGATCCGGTGAAGGATCTCCCCGGCTATGCGCTGCGGCGCCTGTCGGCGGGGCTCATGGCGAAGCTCGCGGCGCGTCTGGCGCGGCTCAACCTGCGGCCGGCGGAGGCGACCGTGCTGCTGGTGATCGGCGCCAATCCGGGCGTCACGCAGAGCGAGATCGGCCGACTGCTCGGCATCGCCAGCGCGAACATGGCGCCGCTCGCCGCCCGACTGGCCGATCGGGATCTGATCGTCCGCGAAGCCGTCGACGGGCGCTCTCAGGGGTTGACGCTGTCCGAGACCGGGCGGCGCGTCGCGCAGAAGGCGCGCAGCCTCATGGACGATCTCGAAGCGGATCTGTTCGCCCGGATCCCGGCGGCCGAGCGGGCGATTTTTCTCAAAGTACTGGGCGCCCTCGCGAGCGGTGAGGAGGCTTGAACCGGGCCGGGCGGGTTTGCCCTGAGGCGCCACGGGCCCCGCGAGTCACGCACGGCAGCTGCGTTCCCGATCCGAACGATCACGCAGACCCGATGCGCGGTCTGTGACAGACATACGAGGATGTGCCGGTGGCGCGCCGCGCCGCTCTCTCAGTGGGCACGTGCGCCCCGCGGCAAACTCACGTTCGTGGTCTGCCGGGACCTGCACGTGCCCACCTGCTGCCCGTTCAATCCACGCTAAAAGTCGTACTTCAGCCGGACGCCGAACTGTCTCGGCGCGCCGTACAGCAGCCAGTTGGCGGCGGGCTGCGGATTTGGCTGGATTTCGGCGATGTACGTCTTGTCCGCCAGGTTGTTCACGTAACCCTCAACGACCCAATGCTGTGCCGCCCTGTAGGTCAGATCGAAGTCCAGTGTGCCGTGAGACGGAATCAGCTGGTCAGGTCCGGGCAGGACTGTGTGCGTGATGATATCGTACTGCGAATCGATATACTGGTACTGCAGCCGCGGCGTCACGACGCCGCTGCCCGCCGCCATGCTGTACTGCACGCCGCCATTGACCATGAACTTCGGCGCGTACGGCATCTCAGTCCCGCTCGTGATGGTCAGTGGCGCTCCAACGCTCTGCAAATACAAGAAATCCTGCGACACCGTCGCGTGCATATACGATGCTGCAAAGTTGAACGTCAGACCGCCGAACACTCCGGCGGCATTCATCTCGATGCCACTGATCTGGGCGCGGCCT
>JAKAFQ010000773.1 GCA_021817875.1 Pseudomonadota bacterium | reverse complement strand
CCGAGCGGGCTGACGACGCCCATGCCGGTGATGACGATTCTTCGATAGTGTTGCATGACGTCCCACGATAAAGATTATGTTCATCATCATACATACAATGCTGACGTTGATCATCAAAGGGGTGGGCATGCGAGTCACGCAGGAGGTGGTGCGGCGTCATCGGGAGGAGCTGATTCAGGCTGCGGCCCGCATGCTGCGAGAACGTGGCGTCGAGGCCACGGGAGTCTCGGACGTTTGCCGCGCGGCGGGGTTGACCCATGGTGCGTTCTATCGGCACTTCGAAAGCAAGGAGGCGCTGGTTCTCGCGGCCTGCGAGGCTGCGTTCAACTGGCGGATTGCTGATGTCGCCGGCGGCACCGACCCTGGAGATGGCGCGGCTGAGCGCATCGCCCAATACCTGAGTGCAGCGCATCGCGATGCCCCGGCAGTTGGATGCCCTGTTGCAGCGCTCGCGGTGGACGCTGCTCGTTCAGGGCAACCGCTGGCCGGGGTGTTGGCCAAGGGGATGCGCCACTACATTGACCAATTTGCGCGGCTGTTCCCGATGAGACAGCCAAGTCGGAAGGCTCAAGAGGCGCAGCGCGATCGGGCGATCGCATCGCTTGCGGCGATGGTCGGCGGGCTCATCCTGGCACGCGCGACCGCGAGCGCCGATCCCGAGCTGTCGGATCAGATTCTTCGCGCTGTACGGGATGGCATCAACGCCACCTGAGGCGTTGATCGGGTGTTCGCCACCCGACGGCAGCGGTCTTGCCTGGGCACGGTCTGGGGCCGAAGCCGGTCATTTGCGGGTCCGCTTGAGGACAAGGGGAGCGCCGGCAGGTGGCCGCCGAACCTGACTCAGGTTCAGCGCCAGTCTTGATCGGACTGGTCGGTCGGGTGAGCGGGCCCGCTTTGCAGAGGCTGGGTATTGGCCCGATGTGGCGGGCCTCAACCTGGAGCGCGCCATGCAATTGCATCCCGATGCGCAGCACAGCGTCGACGGCGAACCGAACGAGCAGTTCGCTCCTGTCGATGCGGCCGACCGGAAGGCCGCCGAGCGCCAGCTCGGTGCTGATTTCGATGATGAGGCGACGGAGGCCAGGCATGGCTGACGAGCACGCCCCTGAGCAGCCTGTCGCGGCGCCGGAGCACAAGGCTCAACGCGATCTGCGCCAGGAGATCACGGCAAAGCTGGTCGAGGCTCTGGACGCCGGGAAAATCCCCTGGGACAAGCCCTGGCAGTCGCTGGATCACGGGCTGCCCCGCAACATGAGCACAGGCCGCGAGTACCGCGGTGGCAACCGTCTGATGCTGATGATGGAGCAACTTGACCGGGGTTTCGCTGATCCGCGTTTCGGCACCGTGCAGCAGATCAATGCGCTCGGCGGCCGCGTCAGGAAGGGCGAGCGCGGTACTCCGGCGGAACTCTGGAAGGAGCAGCCATTCTGGGAGCGTCGCGATGTCAGCGTCAGGCTCAACGGCATGCGGGTGAAGGTGTTCGGCGAGCGCGATGGCACCGTGCAGATTGGTATGACGACAGACAAGGCGCCCACCCGGAGCGTCAGGACTGCAGATCTGCAGATCGCGCACTACAAGAACGGCGAGAACCTTCCCCTGGACTGGAAGCAGGCGCGCGCCCTCGACTCGGTTGTCGGGCGGACCTTCACCGTGTTCAACGTCGAGCAGTGCACGGACCTCGGGGTCGAGCCCCTACCAACGCCCGAGCCGCGCTTCGACGTCGTGCAGCGCGGGGAACAGATCAAAGCCGCGATGGAGCGCGACGGGCTGAAGTTCGCGGAACACCCCAAGTTTGCCTTCTACTCGCCCAGGCAGGATGCGGTATGTCTGCCGCCACGCGGTCAGTTCAGCGATGAGAGGGGCTACTACGGCACTCTGCTGCACGAGGTCGGCCACGCCACCGGTGCCGAGAAGCGCCTGAACCGCGAGGGCATCACCGGGGATCACCGCTTCGGCTCCGAGGGCTACGCGCGCGAGGAGCTGCGCGCCGAGATGTTCAGCATGTTCATGGCCGCGGAGAGCGGAATTCCGCATGACCCGCAGCGGCACACAGCCTACATCCAGTCGTGGGCCGAGGCGCTGAAGAAGGACAAGAACGAGATCTTTCGCGCGGCAGCCGAGGCCAGCAAGGCGGTGGACTATGTTCTCGGCAAGGAGCAAGGCCTGCAGTTGAGTCAAGAGCACGTGCAGTCCATGAAGGCTCCAGGCGAACTGAGCGACCGGTCGGACAACGGGTTGCCGGGCGGCGAGGGGGAGGCGCGTCTGGTGTCCGCGGTGTTCGTGCACAAGCCCGGCGACGGTGCGCGGCTTGTGGAGAGGCTGTCGGCGCAGAAGCCGCAGCAGGCGAAGATCATCGAGTCGCGTGAGATCTCCACGGGCGAATACGACACCTTCGCCGAGAATCTGTTCGCCGATCATGCGTGGCTCGAGGGGAAGGGGGGCATCGAGTCATCGCCCGACGGATCGCAGGTCCGGCACGTGGTCGAGGTCAACGCAGCGCAACGGCAGACCCTGCTGGTCGATCCGTCAGGACATGGCTATGCCCGGATCGTCGGCATACCCGAGGCGGATGCCGCAGGCGTTGCGGCTCGGGGAAACCTCGTCGTTCCCGTACACGATGGCCGCAGCGAGGTC
>JAKAFQ010000772.1 GCA_021817875.1 Pseudomonadota bacterium | reverse complement strand
GATCTGACGCTGCGGGACCTGGCCGAAGAATCCGCGGCGCTGCCGCTCAGCCCGCGCGTGCGCGCACTGTCCTGAGCATCGCCTGCGGCCTGCCTGAGGCGCGCCGCGGCGCGCTCTCGCCGCCGGCGGCGGCGGGCGGGACGGTCCGCCTCAAAGACTTTCGATGCCGGTCGCCGTACCGACCAGCAACAGATCCGCCGGGCGCGCCGCAAACAGTCCCACCGTCACGACGCCGGTGATCTGCCCGAGCTGCCGTTCGAGCGCGGGCGGATCCTGGATCGACAGGCCGTGCACGTCGAGGATGTGGTTGCCGTTGTCGGTGATGAATCCCTTCCGCCAGACCGCGCGGCCCGCCTGCGCCTCGAGGGTGCGTGCCACCAGGCTGCGGGCCATGGGGATGACCTCGATGGGCAGCGGGAATGCGCCGAGCCGCTCGACGAGCTTGCTGTCGTCGATGATGCAGATGAAGCGCTTCGCCGCGGCGGCGATGATCTTCTCGCGAGTGAGCGCACCCCCGCCGCCCTTGATCAGGCAATGGGAGCGGGTGGCCTCGTCCGCGCCGTCGATGTACAGCGCCAGTTCGTCGATTTCGTTCAGGTCGAGCACGGAAATTCCGGCCGCGCGCAGCGCTTCGGTGCTGGCGTTGGAGCTCGATACGGCCGCACGAATCAGTCCCGGTCGCGCCGCGAGCGCCTCGATCAGAAAGGCCACGGTGGATCCGGTGCCCACACCGAGCACGCTGCCCGGCTCGACGTGGCGTAGCGCGGCTTCGGCGGCACGGCGCTTCCTGGTGATCGCGTCACTTGGCGGGGAAGGGGTGTGGGTCATGGATCGGCTCCGAGGCAGTGGCGGGCCGGAAACGAAAGTGCCCGCATCTGCGGGCACCAGGGCATCGAAACTTGTTTCACCCGGCGGCCGCCTGAGCGGCCGCCGGGCGACAGGCCTCACTTCTTCTTCGCAGCTTTCTTCTTCGCGGCCTTCTTCTTTGCCTTCGCCATGTTGGCTCTCCAGTTGTCGGGTTAGTCCGAGGGCCGAGTATATACATGCGCAACAAAAATACAAGCAAGTCTTGATTGAATATGCTACGTGCCTCCGGCGCGCCCGCCGGCGACCGCTGACGCACGCGAGCAGTGGATGACACCTCTCTCAGTGATCACCAGATCGAGCGGCACGTCGTGCGCGGCGGGCGCGATCCGTTCCACTTCCTGCAGCGCGTAGCCGAGCCCAACGAGCAACGGCGCATGCCAGATGCTGCGGGTGTGCCGGAAGGCGAGCGCGCGGTCGTAGTAGCCGCCTCCCATGCCCAGACGAATGCCGCGACGATCGAAGGCCACGAGCGGCACGAACACGATGTCCAGAGCGCGGGCGCTCACCCATGGGGCGCCGTGCGGCTCGGGTATGCCGAAGCGGTTGAAGCGCTGCCGTTCGCCGCTCGCCGCGAAATGCATGGCGCGCGCCAGGCGATGACCATGAATCCGCGGCAGATACACGCGGCAGCCGCGCTTCTGCGCCAGCGCGATCAACTCCGAGGTATCGAGCTCTTCGGGCGTGGAGGCATAGAGCGCCAGACGCGAGTCCCGATGCAGGCGCAGTTCCTGATCGGCAATGCGTGCGACGCTGTGGGCCGCGCGAGCCCGCTCGGCGGGCGGGAGGCTCCGGCGCAGCCGCCGGATGGATGTCCGCAGCGACCGGCGGACATCCTCCAGACCAGGCGGACTCTGATCATCCGGCACGCGTGCGTCGCTCCCGGACATCGCCCGATGCAAGGCGCCGGCCGCCGCCCGCATGCCAAGAGGGGCAGGCCCGGCAACGGGGCGGGGGATGATTTTCAGGGCAACCCATCAGTGACGGCTTCCCTTCATCAAAGGGACGGCGCTGGTTTCGCCTGGAGCAGCGTTGCGTCTCTCGCGTGTCCATCGGGTACGCCGCGCGGCTGGCCCGAGGCGATATCAGCCATCGCCGCGCGTGCGCGGGCGGATCAGAGTCCCCCTCGGAATCAGGAAGCGTCACCCGCCTGTGCCGGTGCGGGCCGTTGCTCTCGAACCAGAGCAACAAGTGGGACGGACTGCGACAGGTAAGGCTTTCCGCTCATGGCGGACTTGCACAGCGCTGTCCGCAAGCCCTGCTGTCCCATGGGTGTTTCAATTAGGGTCCGAGGTAACCCGGTCCGCGTGTCGAACACCGCAGGCGACGCCGGGATCACTCTACACCAATGACGGCACGGGCGCAGGGCTGTTCGCCACTCGATGGGCCGGGTCGGCACTCGCCGGTCACAGCTCGAGTGGCTGGCTGTGCCCGAGGGCCGTCTCGATCCGCTCCCGAAGCGCCCGCAGCTTGTCTCCGGTCTCGATCGCGCTGCGGGTGTCGCTGCCGCGCAGCTGCAGCAGCTCGTTCGCCATATTGAGCGCCACCATGACGGCAATGCGGTCGAGGCCGACCACCTTGCCGCTGTCGCGCACCTCGCGCATGCGCGCATTGAGGTATTCCGCCGCATCGAGCAGCGCCGGACGCTCTTCGTGCGGACAGGCGATCATGTAATCCCGGTCCAGGATGCGTACGCTGACACGGGCCGGGTCCTGGCTCATGCGCCGTGCTCCAGTGTTTTCAGCCTGCCGATCATCGCTTCCACGCGGG
>JAKAFQ010000771.1 GCA_021817875.1 Pseudomonadota bacterium | reverse complement strand
CTCGAGGACTTCCTCTGGGCCGATCTGATCGTGATCGGTGCGCCCATGTACAACTTCTCGGTCTCCTCGCAGCTGAAGGCCTGGATCGATCGCGTGGCGGTGGCCGGCAAGACCTTCCGCTATACGCAAAGCGGCCCCGAGGGACTCGCCGGTGGCAAGAAGGTGATCGTGGCCTCCTCGCGCGGCGGATTCTACGGGCCGGACTCCCCGGCGGCTTCCCTGGACCACCAGGAGAGCTACCTGCGCGGGATCTTCGGCTTCCTCGGCGTCACCGATCTCAGGTTCCTGCGCGCCGAGGGACTCAACATCAGCGCCGAGCAGCGGCAGGCCGCGATCGCGGCCGCGACGGCCGAGGCGGCCCGTCTCGCCGCCTGAGTGCGGCGGCAACCCACGGCAACCCCAGGAGGTCTGCATGAGCACCCCAACCCCACGAAGCATCGCCCGGACCGTGCGCGGCATGCCGACCTCTGACGGGGCCGGCGTCAAGCTGACACGCGTGATCGGCCAGAGCCAGTTGACCGAGCTCGATCCGTTTCTGATGCTCGACGAGTTCGGCACCGACAACCCCGGCGACTACATCGCCGGCTTCCCGGATCATCCCCACCGGGGGTTCGAGACCGTCACCTACATGCTCGACGGCCGCATGCGCCACCGCGACAACCACGGCCACCAGGGCGTGCTCGTTCCCGGCAGCGTCCAGTGGATGACGGCCGGCCGCGGCATCGTGCACTCCGAAATGCCCGAGCAGCAGTCCGGACGCATGCGCGGTTTCCAGCTGTGGATCAACCTGCCTGCGCGGGACAAGATGTGCGCGCCGCGCTATCAGGAGTTCGGACCGGAGCAGATCCCGGCCGTGACCCTCGATGGGGCGCGCGTCAAGGTCATCGCCGGTGCGCTCGCCGGTGTCACCGGTCCGATCGCCCAGCCCGCCACGGATCCGCTCTACTTCGACATCGCGCTCGAGCCGGGCGGGCGATTCTCCCCGACGCTGCCCGCCGGGCACGCCGCCTTCCTCTATGTTTACGAGGGTGCGCTGCGGGTGGGCGCCGAGTCCACGGTACTCCAGGCGCATCAGCTCGCCGTGCTCACGGCCGGCGAGACCGTACCGCTCGAGAGCGCCGCAGGATCCGCCGGGGACCCGGCGGGTCGGACCAGCCGCGCGATTCTGGTGGCCGGCCGGCCGCTGCACGAGCCGGTGGCCCGCTACGGACCGTTCGTCATGAACCGTCGCGAGGAGCTGGAGCAGGCATTCGAGGACTATCGGAACGGTCGGTTCTGAGGCCGCGCCGCGGCCTCCGGCCCGCTGCTCCGCTCATACGGTGTAGGGCAGCGGCGCCGGCCGGCCCACCCGCCGCATCACCTTCTCGAGCGCCTCGGGATCGGCTGACTCGACATAGATGACATCGAACGGATCATCGGGTCCGAATGGCTCGATGCGGCCGCGCTGCCATTCGAGCACGGACTCATCGGCCTCCGAGGGATCGCTCGCCGTGCGGGAGCGCGCCCGCAGCCGGGCATGCAGCACCGGCAGCGGCGCCTGACAGCAGATGAAGTGCGTGGGCACGCCGAGCCCGGCGCCGAGCTCGGCGAAGCGCATGCGCGCGCCGCGGTCCAGGAAGGTCGCATCGACGATCACCGGGTAACCCCCGCTGAGACCGTCCTCAGCGGCCCGCGCCAGATCCTCGTAGACCCGGGCGTTCATGGCGCTCGCATACAACCCTGAGGCGAGCCCCGAGCCGGAGCGCGCCAGAGGCTCTAGTCCCGCGCGCCGCTTACGCTCGACGTCCGAGCGCAGATGCAGCGCCGCGAGCGGCGCTGCGAGCCGCCGGGCGAGCCAGGTCTTGCCCGACCCGGACAGGCCGCACATGAGCAGCAGCAGCGGCTGACCCGGGGCGAGTGCCGTCGCCGCATGCCCGATCAGCCGCAGGTGCTCACCGCGCAGCGATTCGCGCTCGGCCGCGCCCCGCGGCACGGCCGAGGAGAGCGCCGCGACCTTGGCGCGAACCAGCGCACGATGCGCCTCGTACAGCCTGATGAGGCGGCACGCCGCGTAATCGCCGCTCTCGACGAGATAACCGCTGAGGAAGGCATGGGCATGCGGCCCGCCGTGCCGCGCAGCCAGATCGCTCGAGAGAAACGCGATCTCGTCGGCCACGTCGATCCAGCGGAACGCCGGCTCGTACTCCAGGCAGTCGAACGCCACCAGGCGCCTCGCCAGACGCACGATGTTGCGGCTGTGCAGATCTCCATGGCACTCCCGCACCCGTCCGGTCTCTCGCCGCAGCGCCATGACCGGCAACAGCGCCCCGATGCGCCGCTCGAGGACCGGGCGCAGCGCCCGCACCTCCTCGGCGGTGCCGAAGCCGGCCGCCGCCTCGGCGCACTCGAGCAGATTGGCGATGAGCTGCCGGTGCACTTCGGCCGGAAGGCCCCAGGGCGAATCGGGCGCGGCCGCGGGCAGGCCGCGGTGAATCGCGGCGATGCGCCGTCCGAACGCTTCGAGCTCCGGTGGCTCGATACGCCCGGCGGCGAGCAACTGATCGAGCTCGTCGCGCCGCGAAAATCGGTGCATGCGCACGGCAGGCTCGAGAACCTCATCGGGCGCGCGGTCGGCGTCGGCCCGGGGCAGGCGGAT
>JAKAFQ010000096.1 GCA_021817875.1 Pseudomonadota bacterium | reverse complement strand
CTCGCGGCGCAGGGTGGTGCTGTCGTAGGGGCGGACGCACGTCGGATCGAAGAACAGGATCGAACCCATGGCGAGTTGCGGCAGTCGCGCCGGGGCCGGTCGGCGATCGCCGGGCGCGGCTAACGCCCGGCGGTCTTGCTGCCGATCAGATAATAGTTGTTCCGATACACGGGGCACTCGAAATGCTGCCATTGGAACTGTGGCAGGCGTTTCTCGAGGGAGGCAAACCAGGCGATGTTGTCGTGTTCACCGAAGGCCTTCTGGTAGACGAGCAGAACGTAGCCGAAGCCCGCGAGCACGGGCGCGATCCCGTCCCGTACTGCGAACGGCGTCTCGCTGAGAGACCAGGTGGCAACGAACAGCGACGGCGGCTGCCCGAGCGCGTTGCGTATCACCGCATCCCGCGCGGCAGGTTCTCCGGCCGTCAGCCACTCGATGTTCGACGGGACCTCGCCGGTCTCACGGTCCGCAAACACGTTGCGCAGATAGAAGCGCTGCAGGGCGCAC
Source organism: Pseudomonadota bacterium (assembly GCA_021817875.1). The sequence continues at coordinate 10,434 of JAKAFQ010000096.1, read as the reverse complement.
ATGACCGCAAGGTCCCAGATCAGGTAGCGCTGGCGGTAACCGAGATTACGCAACAGGCGGCAGAAGCCACCGTAGCCGCCGCCGAAATCGACGATGAGCTGCAGCGCGGACAGATCGAGCCCGGTCGCCTCGAGGAGTCGGATCACGTGATAACCATGCTGGATCAGCAGCGGGCTGCTCAATGGGTAATGCGGGTTCACCAGCGGCTTGCCCACCGGAGACTCCGTCAACGCCTGCTGAAATTCCGGCGAAAACCGGCCAGACTGCAACACATGGCGCAGATAGTCGCGGGAGTGGCTGCGGATCCGCGAGTGAAGCGTCCTGGCGATCGCCGGCAGGCGCAGAAACTCATCCACGCCGCCCGCCTTCAGGTCGCTCACGATGTCGGCCGCCAGCTGCCGCCACTCGCCCGCGGCCGTCCCGCCCGCGGCCGCGGCCTCGAGTTCCGCGAGCAGCTCTGCGCGAAAACGCAGGCGCGGCGGAGTGTAGTCCCCCAGAATCCTCGCCGCCATCCGCCGGACCGCGGTCTGTGTTTCGACCCTCAATGTGCGGGACATGGGCTGTTCGACGCTAGCGTGTTCAACGGATTCCACTGCCTGATTTCAGCTGGGGAGCATGCGATGCCGGCCCATTGTACGAAACCGGACCCGTCCTGCGCGAACCGCGAGACGCGATCCGGGTCGTCGCAGCGCAGCGCGGGTCCGAGGCGGCACTCATACCGGACGGCGCTGTGTCCGCTTGCGTGTCGCCGGGGGCCGGGACATCCTGCGCACACCGCGTGCCCGACGCGGTCGCGCCACGTCGGACACGCCCGGAAATCCACCGCGGGTGAGCCGCTGCTCTGCGCTCAACAGCCCCAGTCTCACCAGGCGCGCTTCGACCGCGCGCAGGGTGCGCTGGTGCGTCCTGGCAAGCGCCTGCGGCGACTGGCCCGCGTTGAACGCCGCAATCAGACTGTTTTCCTCGTCCGCGCTCCAGGCACGACCGACGTTCTCCGGCAGCTGGGCGCGCCGCAGCGCCCGGGCGGCCGATCGCTCGAGGGCCGCAACGGCGCTCAGCAGCGCCCGCAGCACCTCGGCCTGGTGCAGCACCGATTCGGCCGGAAGCGCCGTGCCCGTACGCGGGTCGAGACCCTGGATGAGCGCTTTGAGAATCTCCCCGGCCCGGATCTCGTGGTCGGCGTTGCGGTCTTTCATCGGACCCGCCTTCGCGATGGCCTCTCGGGCCGGGATGTCATTGTCGTCAGGCCTGCGGCCGGTGATCCAGCCCGACAGGTTACGCGTTCATGCAGATTTGCAACGATCGGCGCCGCGCCCGTACAGTGCGCGCTTGGGAGCCTGTCGGACTCAGGGGAGCTGTCCCGGGCTCTCTGCCCGGCGGGCGGACCGCCCTGCATGCCCTGAGCGGCGGGTCGGGGCAGAACGGGCCGCGGCGGACGCACGGGGGTCCGAAGGGCTCTCTGATTCACGGATACTGCACCACGATGCGCGCGTTCGCCTGGTTCCTGCTGCTGATCGGCTTCAGCCTCGCCGCCATGGCGGTGTTCACCTATCCGGCCTGGCTGCTGTTGCATCCGCATTTCAGTTTCCCGTTCCATCGGATCGGCGAGCGTATCGGCATGCTCGCATTCCTGGCGGGCTTTCTGCTGGTTGCGCGCCGGCTGCGGCTCTCCGATCGAGCCAGCCTCGGATTCGGCGCTGCGCGGCGCACCTACCTGCGCGAGCTGTCGCTCGGGCTGGTCATCGGGGTGATCACCATGTCGGCGGTGGTCGCCAGCATGGCGCTTCTGGGACTGCTCGAGTGGCAGCGGGCAGCCCGGTTCGGGGCCGCCGCGCTGGCGGGGCTGGTGGCAAAGCGGCTGCTCAGCGGTCTTGCCGTCGGCCTGATCGAGGAAACGGCGCTGCGCGGCGCGATGTTCAGCGGGATTCAGCGCGAATCCGGCACGCTCCTCGCCATCGTGCTCACCTCACTCGTGTTCTCGGCCACGCATTTTCTCGGTGTCTATCACATCCCGCCCGCCGAGGTCAGCCCCTCCAGCGGCCTGGCGCTGCTCGCCGGGTCGCTACGCGCATTTTCCCATCCCCTGGCCATCGCCGACGCCTTCCTGTGTCTCGCGGCGGTCGGCGTGGTGCTCGCGATCGTGCGCGCTCTCACAGGGAACACCGCCGCGAGCATGGGGCTGCACGCCGGCTGGGTGTGGGTGATGCTGGTCGTGCACGGATTGTCTCAACCGGATCGCAGCGCGCCGCTTCGCGGCCTGCTCAGCCGCCACGACGGATTTACCGGCTGGCTGGTGCTCGCCTGGACAGTACCGCTGGGCTTCGGACTCTGGTGGTTCTACTCCAGGCGAATGGACCGGCGCACCGCCTGAAGGCTCCTCACCGGTTACAGCGGCCGAGACCTCGTGCGAGCGCGGCGCGCACGGCCCCGGCGCGTCGCTCAGGGCGCGCGCGCCGCAGGCAGCGCTCGGTTCGGGCCGTCCGCGGCCCCGAAACGCTCAGCGAGCTGCGCCAGGAGCTTGCCGTGCAGCCCGCCGAAACCGCCGTTGCTCATGATGAGCACATGGTCGCCCGGGCGCAACGAGCCGGCAAGATCCTTTGCCAGCAGGTCGATGTCGCCGTGCCCATGGGCCCGCCGGCCGAGAGACTCGAGCAGCGGCGCGACATCCCAGCCGAGGTCCGCCGGCCGGTACAACCACACCTCGTCCGCCCCTGACAGCGCTCCAGCCAACATGTTGCGGTGCACGCCCATGCGCATGGTGTTCGACCGCGGCTCGAGCACTGCAACGATCCGCGCCGATCCGACCCGTCGGCGCAGACCGTCCAGGGTGGTCGCGATGGCGGTCGGATGATGCGCGAAGTCATCGTACACGCGGATGCCGTTGACCTCGCCGCGCAGCTGCATGCGGCGGGCCACTCCCTGAAACGCGCCCAGCGACCGGATGGCGTCTTCGGCGCTCACACCGGCGTGTCGGGCGGCCGCGATCGCGGCCAGCGCGTTCTCCATGTTGTGCAGCCCCATCAGGCTCCAGTGCACCGTTCCACGGGGACAGCCGTTCTCCAGCACTTCGAACCCCGAACCGTCCTCAGCATCGCCCGTGGGACGCGCCGTCCAGCGGGCAGCCGGCAGCGGCTGCAGCGAAAACCCCTCCCGCGCAGTCCAGCAGCCCATCGCCAGGGTCTGCTCGAGGCGCGCGTCCCCGGCATTCCACACGATGCGTCCCCGGCCGGGGACGGTGCGCACCAGATGATGGAACTGACGTTGGATGGAGGCGACATCCGGATAGATGTCGGCGTGGTCGTACTCCAGGTTGTTGAGAATGAGCGTGCGCGGATGGTAATGGACGAACTTGGCGCGCTTGTCGAAAAAAGCGGTGTCGTACTCGTCGGCCTCGATGACGAATGGCGCGCCGCGGCCGAGCCGCGCGCTCGTGCCGAACCCGGTCGGCACCCCGCCGATCAGAAAGCCCGGATCGAGCCCGGCGCGTTCCAGGATCCAGGCCAGCATCGAGCTGGTCGTGGTCTTGCCGTGCGTGCCGGCCACGGCCAGCACCCAGCGGTCCCGCAGCACTTCGCGCGCCAGCCACTCCGGACCCGAGGCATACGCCATGCCGCGATCGAGCAGCGCTTCGATCACCGGCTGGCCGCGCGTCATCACATTACCCACGATGACCACGTCGGGGCGCAGTTCGAGCTGTCCCGCCTCGTAACCTTCGATCAGCTCGATCCCCAGTCGCTCGAGCTGCGTGCTCATGGGAGGATAGACGTGATGGTCCGATCCGGTGACCCGATGACCGGCTTCGCGGGCGATCGCCGCGATGCCGCCCATGAAGGTGCCGCAAACCCCGAGGATGTGGACGTGCATAATGGGGACAGGATTGTACCGATCAGGACCGCCGACATTGCATCCGCTTGCCACTGCCACCGCCGTCAGCGAGATGGCGCAGCGCCTCGCGACGCACAGCGCCATCGGGCTCGACACCGAATTTCTGCGTGAGCGCACCTACCGGGCGCAGCTGTGCCTGCTGCAGGTATCCGACGCCGCGCAAGCGGTCTGCATCGACCCGATCGCCGTGCCGGACCTGGCCGCGCTGGCGCCGGTGTTCGGCGATCCGGGCGTGATCAAGGTGCTTCATGCCTCCCGGCAGGACCTCGAGGTGCTCCTTCCGGCCGTCGGCCTGGTCCGGCCGGTGTTCGACACACAGATCGCCGCCGCGCTCGCCGGCGAGCCGGCGCAGATCGGTTATGGCGAGCTGGTGCGCCGCATCCTCGGGCATGAGCTGCCCAAGGCGCACACACGCACCGACTGGTCCCGCCGGCCGCTGTCGCCGGAGCAGCTCGAATATGCCCTGGACGATGTGCGGCATCTGCTGGCGCTCAAGGCCGCCCTGACGGAGCGCCTGGAACGGCTCGGCCGGCTGCCCTGGCTGGCCGAGGAGCTCTGCGCGCTCCAAGACGCGGACAACCTTCGCGTGCAGCCCGAGGACGCCTGGCGGCGGCTGAAGGGGCTCTCCGGCCTGGACCCCGCCCGGCAGCGCCTCACCCGCCTGCTCGCCGCCTGGCGGGAGCGCCGTGCCCTGCAGCGCGATCGTCCCCGCGGCTGGATTCTCGAGGACGCGGTGCTGCGCGAGATCGTCCTGCGCGTACCGCGCAGCGTGCAGGCGCTCAGTACCATCCCGGATATGCCCGCCAGCGTCATCGAGCACTGCGCGGCGGACCTGCTCGAATGCATCAGGGCGGCCGAAATCCCTGATCCGCCTCCCGCCACCGCGGCCCGCCGCAGGCCCGATCCGCTCAGAGACGCGCGGGTCAGGAAGCTGGCCGCGGTGCAGCAGGCCGCGGCTTGCGAACTCGGACTGAGCCCCGAAGTGCTGGTCACCCGGCGCGAGCTCGAGATGCTGGCCGAAGGGCGCACGGACGTCCCGGTCCTCAGCGGCTGGCGGCGGACAGCGCTCGGCGAGCGGTTGCTCGCCGAGCTTTGAGGGGGACGGCAACGGCTCACCCGGCCAAGCGGCTCGCCGATGGGCGGTCTCCCGGGAAGCGCGGCCGCGCCGCATTGGGAGTGATTCCCCCAGTGCGGTACGACAGCCCGCCGGGGAACGCTCCGGGTCGGCCCGCCGGCGGGCATCCGCGCCGCTGGCGCGTGCGCCCTAGCGAGCGGCCAGGGCGGACTCCAGGCGCTGCGAGACCGCTTCGACGTCACCCTCTGCGTCGATCGTACGCAGCAGCCCCTGTTCACGGTAATAGTCGATCAGGGGACGCGTCTGCGCATCGTAGACCCGCAGCCTCTCGGCCACGGTGGCCTCGTTGTCGTCCGGCCGTTGGAAGAACCGGTGCGGCTGACCCGTCTTGGGGCACCGTTCGCCCTGCAGCGCCTCGCGTGGCGCGGTGAGCAGATTCACCACCCGGCCGCAGTCGGAGCAGGTGCGCCGGCCCGCGATACGGCGGGACAGCTCACCGTAGTCGACATTCATCTGTACGACCGCATCGAGGGGCTGACCGATGCGGCGCAAGAGTGCATCCAGGGCGTGCGCCTGGGCGAGATTGCGCGGGAATCCGTCCAGAATGAAGCCCCCGGCCGTATCGGCGGCCGCGAGGCGCTCGCGGATCATGCCGAGCACGACATCGTCCTCGACCAGCCGGCCGGCGTCCATCGCCTCCCTGGCCGCAACACCCAGTGGCGTCCCCTCGGCCACGGCCGCCCGCAACAGGTCGCCCGTCGACACCTGCGGGATGCCGTACCGCTCGATCAGCCGCTGAGATTGTGTGCCCTTCCCCGAACCCGGGGCCCCCAACAGGACGATGCGCATGAGTATGACTAATTGATGCCCAATGGTCAGGCACCTTACCGGGGTGGGGGAGCGGGGTCAAACCCGGCGGCCGCGGGCCTGCGGGGCGCGGTTTCCCGGTTCAACCCCGGCGAACGCGCGGCGGCGGGTTGATCCGAGACTCCCGGGCGCCGGTGCGCTATCCTTGCCAACTTACTCAAGGCGCATGCGCGCGCAGCGGCCGGTTGTCATGAAAAAGATCGCCAAGAAGAACGCCTTCTACGCTCAGTCCGGTGGAGTCTCGGCAGTGATCAATGCCTCGGCCTGCGGAGTCATCGAGACCGCGCTGCGGCAGTCCAAACACATCGGCAAGGTATACGCCGGCCGCGATGGCATCATCGGTGCGTTGACAGAGGATCTGATCGATGTCGGCCGCGAGAGCCCCGCGGTCATCCGCGCACTGCGGCACACCCCCGGCGGAGCGTTCGGTTCGGCACGCTTCAAGCTCAAGGGCATCGAGCAGAACCGCGCCGAGTACCAGCGTCTGATCGAGGTATTCCGCGCGCACGACATCGGTTATTTCTTCTACAACGGCGGCAACGATTCGATGGACACCGCGCACAAGGTGTCGCAGATCGGCGAGTCGCTCGGCTACCCGATCACCTGCATCGGGGTGCCGAAGACAGTCGACAACGATCTGCCGCACACCGACTGCTGCCCGGGATTCGGCTCGGTGGCCAAGTACATCGCCGTCTCGACGCGCGAGGCGGCCCTCGACGTCGCTTCCATGGCGCGCACCTCCACCAAGGTGTTCGTGTTCGAGGTCATGGGCAGACATGCCGGCTGGATCGCGGCTGCGGCCGGACTCGCCGGCCGCGGAGCAGGCGAGCCGCCGCACATCATCCTGTTTCCGGAAATCCCGTTCGATGCGGAACGATTTCTCGAGCGGGTGAAGCAGTGCGTCACCGATTACGGCTACTGCGTCATTGCCGTGTCCGAGGGCACCGCCTACGCCGACGGCCGCTTTCTGGCCGATGCAGGCACCCGGGATGCGTTCGGGCACACCCAGCTCGGCGGCGTCGCGCCTGTCGTGGCGGACCTGGTCCGCCAGCGCCACGGATACAAATACCACTGGGCGGTGGCCGATTACCTGCAGCGCTCGGCCCGCCACATCGCCTCGAAGGTGGACGTCGAGCAGGCCTATGCGGTCGGCAGGGCGGCGGTGGAGCTGGCGATCAAGGGCCACAACGCGATCATGCCGACCATCGTCCGCAAGCGCTCCAGCCCCTACAAATGGACGATCGGTCACGTTCCCCTGAGCGAAGTGGCCAACCGCGAAAAGAAAGTGCCGCGCGAATACATCACGCCCGATGGATTCGGCATCACCGCGGCCTGCCGCCGCTATCTCGCACCGCTGGTGGCCGGGGAAGCCTATCCGCCGTACCGCGACGGGCTGCCGCAGTACGTGCGCATCAGGGGCGCGGCGGTTCGCCGCAAGCTGAAGACGGAGTTCAAGATCTGAGCCTGTACGAACACGGAGCTCCGACAGGATCGTCCGGCAAGGCGCGCGCGCCACATGTCCGATTTGTTATATTTTCCGGCCTTTTGTCGTATTCACCTTGATTTCACGGGGGAGGTAACCTGATGAGTGCCAACATGTGGCTATGGGCCGCCATCGCGGCCGGCGTGCTTGCCGTGCTGTACGGCGTGGTCTCTACGATGGCGATTCTGCGCCTGCCGGCGGGCAATGCCCGGATGCAGGAGATCGCAGAAGCCGTGCGCGCCGGAGCAAAGGCCTACCTCAATCGCCAGTACACCACCATTCTGCTGGTCGGGATCGTGGTCTTCCTGGTGCTCGGGTTCTTCCTCGGCTGGGCGACCGCCGGTGGCTTCGCCGTCGGCGCGCTGCTCTCCGGCTCGACCGGCTACATCGGCATGAACATCTCCGTCCGGGCGAACGTACGGACCGCGGAGGCCGCAACCCGCGGCCTGAACGCCGCGCTGGCCGTTGCATTTCGGGGCGGCGCGATCACCGGCATGCTCGTGGCGGGACTCGGCCTGCTCGGCGTTTCGGGCTACTTCATGATCCTGCGCCACCTGATCGGCGTGCCCGCCGCACTGCACGCCATCGTGGGCGTCGCCTTCGGCGGCTCCTTGATCTCGATCTTCGCGCGCCTCGGCGGCGGCATCTTCACCAAGGGGGCGGACGTCGGCGCGGATCTGGTCGGCAAGGTGGAGGCCGGCATTCCCGAGGACGATCCGCGCAATCCCGCGGTCATCGCCGACAACGTCGGCGACAATGTGGGCGACTGCGCCGGCATGGCGGCCGACCTGTTCGAGACCTACGCCGTCACGGTGGTCGCCACGATGCTGCTCGGCGGCCTGCTGTTCACCCGACAGGGCGCGCAGGCGGCGCTCAACGCCGTCGTCTATCCGCTCGCCCTCGGCGCCATGTCGATCGTTTCCTCGATCGTCGGCACGTTCTTCGTCTCCACCCGCGAAGGCGGCAAGATCATGAATGCCCTCTACAAGGGCGTCATCGTGGCAGGCCTCGTGTCCGCGGTCGGCTTCTACTTCATCACCCGCTCGCTGATGCCCGCCGGCGGACTGGCGCTGTTCGGCTGCGCGCTGATCGGTCTCGCCCTCACCACGGCGCTGATCGTGATCACCGAGTATTACACGGCCACGGAATACAGCCCGGTGCGCAGGATTTCGGCCGCCTCGCAGACCGGACACGCGACCAACATCATCGCCGGGCTCGGCGTCTCGATGAAGGCCACCGCCGCGCCGGTCATCGCGATCTGCGTGGCGATCTGGGGCTCGTACCAGCTCGGAGCGACACACGGAGTGGGCCTGTACGGCGTCGCGGTGGCGGCGACCGCCATGCTGTCTCTCACCGGCATGATCGTGGCGCTGGATGCCTACGGTCCGATCACCGACAACGCCGGCGGCATCGCCGAGATGGCGGGCCTGCCGAAGCAGGTGCGCGACATCACCGACCCGCTCGATGCGGTGGGCAACACCACCAAGGCGGTGACCAAGGGCTACGCGATCGGCTCGGCGGCGCTCGCCGCGCTGGTGCTGTTCGCCGACTACACGCACAATCTCAAGGCCGCCGGCAAGCTGCATGCCTTCTCGCTGTCGGACCCGGCGGTGATCATCGGGCTGTTCATCGGCGGCCTGGTGCCGTACCTGTTCGGCGCCCTGGCGATGGAGGCCGTGGGCCGCGCGGCGGGCTCGGTCGTCAACGAGGTGCGCCGGCAGTTCCGCGAGATCAAGGGCATCATGGAAGGCAGCGCCAAGCCCGACTATTCGCGCGCAGTGGACATGCTGACCCGGTCAGCGATCCGCGAGATGATCCTCCCCTCGCTCCTGCCGATCCTGATGCCCATCATCCTGGTGGTGGTGATGAACTACCTGATGGGTCCCGGAGCCGGCATCAAGGCGCTCGGTGGGCTGTTGATCGGCACGATCGTGACCGGGCTGTTCGTCGCGGTCTCCATGACGACCGGCGGCGGTGCCTGGGACAATGCCAAGAAGTACATCGAAGAGGGCAACTTCGGCGGCAAAGGCTCGGAAGCGCACAAGGCGGCCGTGACCGGCGACACCGTCGGCGACCCGTACAAGGATACCGCGGGACCGGCGATCAACCCGCTCATCAAGATCATCAACATCGTGGCGCTGTTGATGATCCCATTGCTGTAAGTTGATTCGGACTGGCGGCAACCGCTCCCGGCGGTTGCCGCCGCCGATCCGACCGTCGCCATCAGCCGCCACGCCCGGGCGCGCCCCGCTTCGTCCGGCCGCGACAGGCGGACCACGGCTCATCCCCGCGGCGCACGCCGCCGGCAGGCGCCTGACAGCCGATCGGGCTCAGGCGCGGCCGACGCGCGACTCGGTCAGCACCGCGCTCACCAGGCGGTTCAGGCGCTCGCAGTACGCGGCGACCGGCGCATCGGCCTCTGCCTGTTTGCCGATCAACGCCACACGGATGTCGGCGAGACGGCGCTGGATGCGCTCATCGACCGTCATCGACCTGCAGATGAGAGCGCTGACGCATGCCGAGATCTCGGCATCCAGGGTGCGCGCGTCGCTGCCTGCGATCTCGACCCCGGCGAGTTCGCTGGGACAGCCTGCGGCGAGATGTTCACACCATAGACGGGCAAGCTGCATGGGCTTCCAGCGTCCGTGCCGCACCTTCTCGTATAGAAACGGGCGACCTTCATACCATGCCCGCGCGCAACTTGCACCGTGCATTTTGGGCCCTGCGGACCACGATGTGTTGGCCTGGACCTACAGGATGACACGTGAGACTGTGTTTAACCGCATAAGCGCTTGATGTACAAGAGTCTGTGGCGCGCAGCTCCACGTTGCTTTTCCGCAGCCGCGGTGCGGCACCCCGGGCCCGCGCCGCATGGCTCGACGAACCGGTAACAGACTGTTACTGTTGAAGCATTGCCGCGCAACCGGGGTGCACCGTGCAATCCACTGAACGGTTTGCCGTACAGAAGACCGATGAAGAATGGCGTGAACTGCTCAGCGCCGAGCAGTATCGCGTGCTTCGCCGTCACGGCACCGAGCGCGCGGGCAGCAGCGGCCTCAACACCGAACACCGGCAGGGCACCTTTCACTGCGCCGGCTGCGGCGCCGCGCTGTTCGACGCGCAG
>JAKAFQ010000770.1 GCA_021817875.1 Pseudomonadota bacterium | reverse complement strand
GCGCAAGTCTCTCGAGAAGTATGGCCTCGAGCGTTTCGTGCAGACCGTGCGCGGCTCCGGATACCGCTTCTCGGCCAAGGCGCACTGATGCGGCCGGCCGCGCAAGTCTGGTGGTTCGCGGCCGCGCGGCTGCTCGTGGCGGTGCTGATCGGACTCACCGCCGGGGCGCTGCTGCGCGCGCCGTGGGCCGGCGTGGCGTGCGCGCTGGCGGGGTATCTCGCCTGGCAGCTGATCCTGCTCGCCCGCGTCGACTGGTGGCTGCACCATCGCAGTGTCGCCGAGCCGCCGGAGACCGGCGGGGTCTGGGGCCGGGTCATCTCGCAGATCGTGCGGCTGCACCGGCGCAAGCGCTTCCACAAGGAGCGCTTCGTGCAGCTGATGCGCCAGCTGCGTCTCTCGACCGCGGCGCTGCCGAACGGCGTGGTGATCCTCGATGCCCAGCGCGAGATCGTCTGGTTCAACCGCATGGCGGCCCGGCTGCTCGGACTGCGGCCCGGCGATGACCTCGGACTGCGCATCGAGAACCTGCTGCGCGAGCCGCAGTTCACCCGCTACCTCGAGAAGGGCGAGTTCGCCAACCCGGTGGTGATCCGCCGCTCGGTTCCGAAGGACAGCTACCTGTCGCTGCAGCTGGTGCCGTACGGCGATGGCGAGCAGCTGCTGCTCGCGAGCGACGTCTCGCGGCAGATGCGCCTCGAGGCGGTGCGCCGCGACTTCGTCGCCAACGCCTCGCACGAGCTGCGCTCGCCGCTCACGGTGATTTCCGGTTACCTCGAGACGCTGAGCCAGGACCCGGCGCTCGATGCGGAGTTCGCCCAACCGGTGGCCGAGATGCGCCGCCAGGCCGAGCGCATGACGGCCATCATTCACGATCTGCTCGAGCTCTCGCGGCTCGAGGAGACCGACGAGCGCGTCGGGGGCGAGCCGCTCGACGTGGCGGGGCTGATGGCGCTGCTGCGCCGGGACGTGCTCGCCCGGCCGAGCCATCCGCGCGAGGTCCGCCTGCGGGTCGATTCCGACGCGGCGCTGCTCGGCAACGAGTCGGAGCTGCACTCGGCGTTCGCCAACCTCGTGGACAACGCCGCGAAGTACACCCCCGCCGAGGGCTCGGTGCAGATGCGCTGGTGGGTGGATGCCGAGGGAGGACACTTCGCCGTCAGCGACACCGGCATCGGCATCCCCCCGGAGCACATTCCCCGGCTCACCGAACGTTTCTATCGCGTCGACCCGGGCCGCTCCCGGGCGACCGGCGGCTCGGGGCTCGGCCTGGCGATCGTCAAGCACGTGCTGCAGCGTCATGGGGCGGAGCTCGAAATTCACAGCACCCCCGGACAGGGCAGCACCTTCACCTGCCACTTTCCCCCCGAGCGGCTGCGCGCCGCGCAGGCGGCGCTCGCCGACGGTTGAGGTGGACGATTGAGCCGCGCGGGTTTGGGCTATCATCGCCCGAGGCGCGCCTGTGCAGAGACTGCTGACCCGGAGAGGCCCACCGATGGAAACCGCCGACCTGACTCATCACATCTCCCGCCGCTTCAACGAGGACCTCGAGCGCGTGCGCAGCCGGGTGCTGTCCATGGGCGGGTTCGTCGAGCAGCAGATCCAGAAGGCGATCACCGCCCTCACCGAGGGCGACAGCGCGCTCGGGGAGTCGGTCGCGCTCGGCGATTACCAGGTGAACAACATGGAGGTGTCGATCGACGAGGAGTGCAGCCGCATCCTCGCGACGCGCGCCCCGGCGGCGGGGGATCTGCGCGTCATCGTCGCCATCATCAAGACCATCACCGACCTCGAGCGCATGGGCGATGAGGGCGAGAAGATCGGCTACATCGCCTCGCGGCTCGCCACCATGGAGCGCCCGATCGACAAGTACCGCGAGATCAAGCATCTCGGGCGCATCGTCACCGAGATGGTGCACGATTCGCTCGATGCGTTCGCGCGCATGGACGCCGAGTCGGCGCTGCGCATCGCGCGCCAGGACCGGCTGGTGGACGAGGAGTACGAAGCCATCCAGCGCCAGAGCATCACCTTCATGATGGAGGACCCGCGGACCATCCGCCGCGCGCTCGATGTGATGTGGGTGGTGCGGGCGCTCGAGCGCATCGGCGATCACGCCAAGAACATCAGCGAGTATGTGATCTACATGGTCTACGGCAAGGACGTGCGGCACACCTCGCTCGATGACGTGGAACGGGAGCTGCGGCGCGCGCCCGGGCCGGCGCCCGAGAACCGGGAAGGGTCGGGCTCGTGAGCGTCTCGCAGGGGATCTGCGCGGCGCTCGCCGGCGATCGCTCGCATCGGCGCGGCGTCAACGCGCTCGGGTTCCTGGTGTGCGCCGGGCTGCTCGGCTATGCGATCTACGCGCAGTTTCATCTGCGCCTCGATCCGTGTCCGCTCTGCATCTTCCAGCGCATCGGCATCGCGGCCCTCGGGATGATCTTCCTCGCCGCGGCGGCGCACGCGCCGCGAGGCTGGGGCGCGCGCGTGTATGCGCTGCTGATCGGGCTCGCGGCCGCGGCGACCATCGCGGTGGCGGCGCGGCAGATTTACCTGCAGCACCTGCCGCCGGCGGACCTGCCGTCCTGCGGCGCGCCGCTGTCGATCATGCTGAAGTTCCTGCCGCTCACCGCGGTGATCCGCA